>JACPAU010000221.1 GCA_016180705.1 Candidatus Methylomirabilota bacterium | reverse complement strand
GGGGGATAGCGACCTCGCCGTCCTGAACGCCGCGCTGGCCGAGGCGCTGCCCCTGTTGGGGCTCGTCCCGGAGGGAAACGGCTTCACATGGGAGTGGACGGCGAATGGTCAGCGACTCGATCGGATGCTCTGGCCGGTGGCTCGGTCGGCTGCGGAACTGCTGACCTCCGGAGAGCTGGCCAGGGTGCGGGAGTGCGAGGCGGAGAGCTGCGCATGGCTCTTCATGGATCGGAGCCGGAACCGGAGCCGCCGATGGTGCGACATGAAGACCTGCGGCAATCGGACGAAGGCGCGCCGACACTACGAACGGAAAAGGTTAAGACTGTAGCTGTTAGTTGCAATCTCCCAAGCGGTTCTGCAGCCGCATATCTCCTCGGCCCCGATGATGCGGTTGGCCATGGGTTGCATCCGCCCCCCGGCGGCCGGTATGCTAGGAACGCCGGACCCGCCGGCGGAGGTGGCCGATGCCGAGCAACCCTTCCAAAGCGATCGAGACCTTCCCCAACCCCAGCCCGGAGCGGGACTACGAGATCGCCTTCGAGTGCCCGGAGTTCACCTGCCTCTGCCCCCGGACGGGCCAGCCTGACTTCGCCACGATCCGGATCCGCTACGTGCCGGACGCCCGCTGTATCGAACTGAAGTCCCTCAAGCTCTACCTCTGGTCCTACCGGAACGAGGGCGCCTTTCACGAGGCCGTTACGAACCAGATCCTGGATGACCTGGTCAAGGCCTGCGAGCCCCGGCGGATGACGGTGGTCGGGGACTTCACCGTCCGCGGCGGCATCCACACGGTGGTGACCGCGTCCTACGGCGGGCCGTCGGAGGGGCAGTCCTGATGGATTCGGTCCTGAAGGCGATCGCCGCGGACCGGGCGGCGGCCCTCGAGGAACTCAAGGCCTTCCTCCGGATTCCGAGCGTCAGCGGCGACCCCGCCCGCCGGGGCGAGGTCCGCCGGGCCGCCACCTGGGTCGCGGAGTACCTCGGACGGATCGGCTGCCGGGTCGAGGTGGTGGAGACGCCCGGCCATCCCATCGTCTACGGGGAGTGGACGGGGGCTCCGGGGCGGCCGACGCTGCTGATGTACGGCCATTACGACGTCCAGCCCGAGGACCCGGTACACGAGTGGACGAGCCCGCCCTTCGAGCCGACCATCCGGGACGGGGCGATCTACGCCCGGGGGGCGGCCGACGACAAGGGGCAGGTCTTCGTCCACCTGAAGGCAGCCGCGGCGTGGCTCAAGGCCGAGGGGCGGCTCCCCCTGAACCTGAAGTTCCTGATCGAGGGTGAAGAGGAGGTAGGGAGCGTCAACCTGGAGCCCTTCGTGGTGGAGCGCGCGGAGCGCCTCAAGGCGGATGCCGTGGTCATCTCCGACACCGCCATGCTGGCGAAAGGAGCGCCGGCGCTCTGCGTCGGGCTCCGGGGGATCGTCTACTGCCAGGTGGACGTCCAGGGCCCGGCCACCGACCTGCACTCCGGGACCTTCGGCGGGAGCGTGGCCAACCCGGCCACCGTCCTCTGCCGGATTCTCGCCCGACTCACCGACGAGCGGGGGCGGGTCACGATCCCCGGCTTCTACGACGAGGTCCGGCCCCTCACGGCGGCCGAGCGGGAGGCCTTCGCGGCGCTGCCCTTCGACGAGAAGGCCTACCGGGAGGCGCTGGGCGTCTCCGCCCTGGACGGCGAGGCGGGGTTCACGACGCTGGAGCGGCGCTGGGCCCGGCCGACCTTCGAGGTCAACGGCCTGCTGGCCGGCTTCACCGGGGTCGGTTCCAAGACCGTCCTCCCGGCGCGCGCCATGGCCAAGGTGAGCATGCGCCTCGTGCCGGACCAGGACCCGGAGAAGATCATTGAGGCCTTCGAGGCGACGGTCCGGCGCCTGTGCCCCCCCTCGGTCACCCTCCGCATCACCCGGATGCATGGCTCCCGGCCCTGGCTCATGCCGACGGACCACCCGGCGACCCAGGCAGCGGTCCGCGCGCTCACGCGGGGGTTCGGGCGGCCGCCCGTTTTCATCCGCTCGGGCGGCTCGATTCCAATCGTCACCGCGCTCACCGAGCGGCTTGCCGCTCCGATCCTGCTCATCGGCTTCGGCCTGCCGGACGAGAATGCCCACGCGCCGGACGAGCGGCTGGACCTGGACAACTTCCACCGGGGCATCGAGACCATCGCCCACCTGTACGCGGAACTGACCTGACGGGAGGAGGCCGGGATGGCGGAGCCGGCGGGCCGGTTGGCACTCCCCCTCCGGTACCAGGTCGTCTTCTCTACCCCGCCCACGCACTCCCCCTGGCGGCCCGGTGCCTGCCGACGTGCCGAGGAAAAAGATGCCCTCCTGCTGAGCCTGCCGGAGCCGCTCCCCCCTGGAACCGTGCTGCACCTCGAGGTCTACTGGCGAGAGCGCCGGGCGGTCGTGGAACTGACGGGGGAGGTCTTGGCGGCGGAGGCGGACGCCCCGGGGGCCGCCGTGGCCCACCGGCTCGTGGTCCTCACCATCTCGGAGGAGGGACGCCGGGTCCTGCTCGAGGGGCTCAGCGGACCTTGAGGAGTGGGGAGGCCAGGCGGAGCGCGCGGGGGATCACGCAGAGACCGGCGGTCTCGCCGACCGTCTCCAGGAGGAAGATGACGTCGGGGTCGGCGAAGCAGACGGTCGGGCTTCCCCCCGCTGCCCGGATGGCGTCCACGACAAAGGCCCCGAGCGTCCGCTCCATCTCCTGGGTGTTCACCCGCCCCTTGAGGCCGCGCCGGTCGAGACGGACGAAGAAGCGCGGGCCAGGATGACGGATTGCCGCGTCCCGGAGCGCGGCCTGGGCCTCCTGGAGGAGGGTCTCGGCCGTCACCGGAAAGGTTCGCTCCACCGGCACGATCCGGGTGATCATGCTGCCCGGCAGCTCGCCCCGGGCGGCGCGCTCCTGCATCGCCTGGAGGAACCCGAGGGGGTCGGCCACCCGTCCCACCATGACGTTCCGGTATCCCGTGAAGCGGAAGCGCCCGAAGGGGCGCAGCGCTCGACTCAGTTCGCGGCCGGTGCCGTCGGCGGCGGTGAGCAGGACGTTCCACTCCAGCCAGTCCATCGGACCCCCTGGCGCCCCTATAACAGAGGCCCCGGGAAAAATCCACGGCCACTTGGCCGTTGCCGCTCCGACGACCGCAGGGTAGACTCCCGCGAGACGTCTTCCGGAGGGCGGCCGTGCGGGCGGAGATCGTCATCGTCGGCGCCGGGGTCGTGGGCCTCAGCACAGCCTATCACCTGGCGCGGGCGGGCCTCAGGGACGTCCTGATCCTGGAGCGGGAGGCCGTCGGGAGCGGCTCCAGCGGGAGGAGTCTCGGGGGCTTCCGGGTGGACTTCGCCAGCGACGTGAACGTCCGCTTCTCGCTCGAGAGCCTGAAGGCCCTGGAGGGATTCGCCGACGAGTTCGGTGTGGACCCTGACCTCCGGCGGATCGGCTACCTGATCCTCACGACGAGCGAAGCGCTGGCCGCTCGCCTCCGGGAGAACGCCGCGCGCCTGGCCCGCTTCGGCGTCGAGGTCGAGGTGCTCACGGCAGGCGAGATCAAGGCCCGCTGGCCGTATCTCAACACGGCCGACCTGGCCGGCGGCACCTTCTGCGCCCGGGACGGGACCGTCGGGCCGAGCGAACTCACCCAGGGGTATGCGGCCGGGGCCCGCCGGCTCGGCGTCACGATCCGGGAGGGGGAAGAGGTGGTGGGGATCGAGGCGCGGGGCAGCCGGGTGACGGCCGTCCAGACCCGCACGGGGCGGGTAGAGACGCCCCGGGTCCTGTGCGCCGCCGGGGCCTGGTCCTCCCGGATCGGAGCCATGGTCGGGGTGCAGATCCCGGTGCGGCCGGTCCGGCGGCAGGTCTTCGTCACCGGGCCCTGTGTCGCGATCCAGGGGGTGGTCCCGCAGGTGGTCGAGGTCGGGAAGGGTTGGATCTTCAGGCGCGAGGGGGCGGGATTTTTGATCTACGGGCCGCAGGACGACGCGCCGGAGGGGGCGGCCGTCCTCGACTGTACCTCGGTGGGCTGGGCGGTGGCCGCGGCGGCGCACCGGGTCCCGCCTCTCGCGGAGGCCGAGGTGGTGGGGGGTTGGGCCGGGCTGTACGAAATCTCCCCGGACAACCACGCCATCCTGGGTCCCGTCCCGGGCCTCGACGGCTTCTACGTGGCCACCGGCTTCTCCGGGCATGGGGTCATGCACAGCCCGGCCACAGGGAAGGTGATGGCCGAAGTGATCCTGATGGGGCAGGCCCGGACCCTCGACATCGCCCCGCTCACGATCGAGCGGTTCGGCAAGGGGACCCTCCTGGAGGAGCCGATGACGGCGCCCCGCCAGGAAGGGCGTGAGGGGACCGACTGAGGTGAGGGGTCGCGCGGGACGCGTTACCCGCGCACCGGCCCCCGGGAGCCGGAGGTGAGGCCTGTCGGGAGGACGGTCGGGGAGGAGGCGGAAGCCTGCCGGCGCCCCCTGAAGGCGGAGATCAGAGCCAGGACCCCCACGAACGTCGCGACCAGCAGCCACAGGATGATGAAGATTGTGAGGAACGTCGTCCGGACCATCGCGTACCCCCTGTTGCTTTGCCCCGGTAGTGCTGCGAGGAGCGTGCCAGCGCCTATCGCCCGGAAAAGTGCGGCTCTCCGGGGCCCGGAGGCGGCCGGGGGCGGGGCATTTAGCCACAGGGTGCGGTGCAGGAGGCACACTTTGTCCGGGGGTGCCTGATGGTCCCTGGCCCCGGGGTTCGTGAGAGGCCCCCGAGGTTCCTGGTCGCCTTCCCCGCCAAGGTGACGGTGGTGGATCAGGTGGGGCCCGGAGACCATCGGGTGTTCACGGCCGTGACCGCGAACGTGAGTGACGGGGGGATGGCCCTCGACCTCCCGGAGGCGCTCGCGCCGTGGTCTCCCGTCGAGGTCCAGGTGGAGACGGGGGAAGGGACCGTCGTTCTCGAAGCCGTCGTCCTCTGGCACGAGGACCTCGGGCGGCGGCGGGGAGGCGCGGGGGTCCGCCACGGCTTCCTCCTCTCGCAGATCCCCCTGGCGGCGCGCCGGGACTGGGACGCCCTTCTGAGAGGACTCGGCCATCTCAGGCCCTCCACCCGCGACAACACTCGCTTCCCGCTGGAGGCCCGGGCGGTCTGTCAGGTGATGGGGCGGTCAGGGTCGCCGCTGGAAGGCCGGACCGAGAACATCAGCCGGGGAGGACTGGGGCTGCTCCTCCCGGAGCGCCTGCCCGCGGGAACCGGCGTAGAGGTCGAGGTTCTGACACTGAAGGAGCTGCTCCGTATGGGGGGGCGCGTGATCTGGTCCTCCCCCGCGGCGGTGCAAACCGGCCTCGAGTACCGGCACGGGGTGGTCCGCGAGGCCGGGGACTGGCCGCACGACTTCGTCCTGGACCTGTACCTTCAGGAGGCGCAGTTGAGGCGGGGACTGGACTAATCCATACGACATAAGTTGTGTGA
>JACPAU010000220.1 GCA_016180705.1 Candidatus Methylomirabilota bacterium | reverse complement strand
CCACCACCCCCGCCACCACCAGCACCAGAAGAAGAACCCGGCGGCTCATCGAGATGCATGGCGGGCGGATCTCAGCCGCGTCGGCAGGTGAAGGCCGGGGGAGCATGTTCACGGTGGTCCTGCCGTTCGCCGGGCCGGGGGCGGCTCCAGAGGCCCCGGCGAGCGAACCGGCGTTGTGAGACCCATGGCAGCCATGGGAGGGAGGACGACATGACCCGACCAGCGGCTCCGCCCATCGCAGGCCGCTGCGCGAGGATCCTCATCGCCGACGACGATCCCCGGATGCGGGAGCTGCTTATCGGCCTGCTCAAGGAGCTCGGATACGAGGTGCTGGCGGTCCCGGACGGGGAGGCGGCCCTGGCCGCCGTGGCCTCCCGGCCGCCGGACCTGGTCCTCTCCGACGTGAGCATGCCGCGCCTGAGCGGCGTCGAGCTCTGCCGCCAGCTGAAGCAAGACTCGGCCACGCGCCTCCTCCCCGTCATCCTCCTCACGGCGAGCGAGGACGAGTACAAGGTCCAGGGCATCGAGGCCGGGGCGGACGACTTCCTGGGGAAGCCCGTGAACGCGGCCGAGCTGCGGGCCCGGCTCCGCTCCCTCCTCCGGCTGAAGGCCTTCACGGACGAACTGGAGCACGCCGAGGCGGTCCTCTGCACACTGGGCCGGAGCATCGAGGCCAAGGACCCGTACACCGAGGGGCACTGCGAGCGGCTGGCCTCTTACGCCGTAGCCCTGGGGCGGGTCCTGGGGCTCGGTGAGGACGACCTGACGGCCCTCCGGCGAGGCGGCTACCTGCACGATCTAGGGAAGGTGGCCGTGCCCGAGGCCATTCTCCTGAAGGCCGGCCCGCTGACGACCGAGGAGCGCGCCGTCATCCAGCGCCACCCGGTCATCGGCGAGGAGATCTGCCGCCCGCTCCGCTCGCTCCAGGGCGTCCTCCCCATCATCCGGCACCACCACGAGCGACGGGACGGCTCGGGGTACCCCGACGGCCTCCGGGGCGACGCGATCCCGGTGACGGTGCGGATCCTCCAGGTGGTGGATGTCTTCGATGCCCTCACGACGGACCGCCCGTACCGCCGGGCCCTTCCCCTCGGTGCGGCGCTGGAAGTCCTCGAAGCGGAGGCCCGCCAGGGGTGGTGGGACCCCGAGATCGTGCGGGCCTTTGAGCACGTGGCCAACGGGAGGGGCAGGGGATGACCCCGCGCGTGCTGGTCGTGGAGGACAACCCGGTGAACCTGGAACTCGTCACCGAGTTGCTGGAGCGGGAGGGCTGCCGGGTCCTCCCAGCCCCCTCAGCCGAGGCCGCGATCCGGCTCGCGGCCACCGAGCGGCCGGATCTGGTCCTCATGGATCTCCAGCTCCCGGGGATGACAGGGTACGAAGCGACGCGTCGGCTGAAGGCCGCGCCGGCGACGGCAGCGATCCCCGTTCTGGCCCTCACGTCCTATGCCATGCGGGGGGATGACCTGAAGGCAAGTGAAGCCGGCTGTGACGGTTACCTCACGAAGCCGTTGGACACGAATCTCTTCCGCAAGACCGTGCGCCGGTTCCTCGCCCGAGACACCAAAGGGGAATGAGAGGACCGCTCACGTCGCCCGCCTCGCGGGTGCTCCGCCTCTGGGGAAGCGTGGTCCCACCTGGGCCACGGACCGGGCAATCCCCGTAAGGTTCGCCCCCGTCCCTGATGACGGCCGGGGGTTTTCCCCCTTCCGCTCCCCTATCCCATCCAGCCCTAGGATGTGCAGTGTTTTTTCTAGCGGAGCGGACGGTCTCATGTTCCTCAATATACCAAACGCGCGTATGGATTTCAAGTCAAAATCTCTCAAGTCCAAGCAGTACAAAGGGTTAGGTATGCTTTTTGCACCGCGAAGTTGTCCTGACGCCTTTCCAACCACCACGCGCGCCCCCTTCAGCGCGGTAACAGTGACCGGGGGAATGCCGGCACCATCCACGGAGAGATTCAACTCGAGCTGGCAACAGGTTGAGCAAGCGTAACTGAGTAGCGTCGGGAACCTTAGGTCGCGAGACGAAGCTGCAGAGCGCGTCCCTCAACCTGCCTCGGCCACAACACCGCCAACCACTCCCGGGCCCGGGCCCTTCTGCGGGCGGCGTAGCTCCCTGCGACGCGGTGATCGGGTGTGAGCCGTAGCGAACCCTCATCTGCTCCCCCCACTCAGGACTGCTTCCCGCGCCGTGGGGGCGGGCGCTCCCGGCAGAGCAGCGCGGCTCCCCGTTGCCATTCGGGCAGCCTTGCCGCTGTGCGGAGCGATCGTTATGACCCGAACGAGTAATGGGGCGGCAGAAACCAGCCTCAAGAGCTCTGCGCTCCGGCTGGTCGCTTTCACCATCGAGGATCAGCGCTATGCCCTCCCTCTTGCTGCCACAGAGCGGGTTCTGCCGATGGTCGCTGTGTCAGTCCTCCCGAAGGCGCCAGCCGTCGCCCTCGGCGTGATCAATCTCCACGGACAGATTATCCCGGTTCTCGACATCCGGCGCCGCTTCCAACTCCCTGCCTACGACTACGGCCCAACCGCCCATCTCCTGGTGGCCCGCACCGCCCGCCGCACCGTGGCCTTGCCGGTTGACGAGGTCCTCGGGGTCCGGGAGGTGCCGACCGACGCTGTGGCGTCTCCGGAGGCCGTCTTGCCCGGGATCGGTCACGTGGCGGGGATCGTGCGCCTCACAGACGGCGTCCTCTTCATCCAGGATCTGGATGCCTTCCTCTCCCTGGATGAAGCACGGGTGCTCACAGAGGCCCTCGAGGAGATCCAGCGGCGAGGCTCTCGAAGGAGGTATGCCGCCAGGCACGGACCCTCATTGCCGCCCGCCTGGGACTGGACTTCCCGGAGCGTCGCGAGGCGGACCTGGAACGAGGACTCGCCCGGGCCTGGCGCAGCGCAGCCGTCTCGGCACCGGAGGCCTACCTGGCCTGGTTGGCGAACCTGCCGCAGGAGAGCCCGGAGTGGCAGCGGCTCGCCAGCCATCTCACGGTGGGCGAGACCTACTTCTTCCGCGACCGCGCCTGCTTCGAAGCGCTGGAGCGGCAGGTCCTCCCCGCCCTCATCACAGCCCGCCGCGCGCAGGGCATCTTCCGGCTTCGGCTCTGGAGCGCCGGGTGTGCCACCGGGGAGGAGGCGTACTCGCTCGCCATCCTGCTGGAGCGCCTGCTGCCCGATCGCGCCGAGTGGGCTTTGACAATCCTTGCCACCGACATCAATCCCGAGGCCCTGGACGCGGCCCAGCGGGGGCGCTACCGGGAGTGGGCGCTCCGGGACACGCCCGCCTGGATCCGGGACCGGTACTTCGACCCCCGGGGAGCGGAGACCTTCGAGCTCCACCCCGAAATTCGCCGGATGGTCGCCTTCGCGCCCCTCAACCTGGCCGAGCACACCTATCCCTCGATGGTGACCAACACGGGCGCGATGGATCTCATCCTGTGCCGGAACGTCCTGATGTACTTCACCCGCGAGGCCCAACTGGCAGCGGTCGCGCGGCTCCAGATGGCGCTGGTCCCGAGAGGATGGTTGGTGGTGAACCCGGCCGAGGGCTCGGCCGAACTCCTCCGCCCCCTGGTTCCCGTGAATTTCCCCGCTGCCATCTTCTACAGGAAGGAGTCGGCTTCCCCCAGTCCGCCGGCCTCGAGCTGGGAACCCGAGACGGGCTTCCCCGCCCCTCAGGCTCCGTTTCCCGTCGCGCCTCCATTAGGGGAGCTGGCCGCGCCGGAGGCGGCGGTCCCTGCCCCGCCCACGGCGCCGGCCGAAGTCCCGCCTGATCCGGCGATCCTCCTCGAGCGAGCCCGCACCCTGGCAGACCAGGGCGACCTGGAACAGGCGCGCCACCTCTGCCTCGCCGCTCTGGCGCAGGACCGCCTCAACCCGGAGATGCACTTCCTGCTCGCGGCGATCTGCCAGGAGCGGGGAGAAGTCTCCGCGGCGCTGGAGGCGCTGCGCCGGGCCATCTACCTGGCCCCGGAGTTCGCCCCGGCCCACTTCCTCCAGGGCAGCCTCCTCCTGCGCCAGGCGAAGCTCAAGCAGGGGCGGCGCTCGATGGAGACCGTGGTGCACCTGTTGAGCTCGGTGCCGCACGATGAACCGGTTCCCGGCAGCGATGGCCTCACGGCGGGCCGGCTGGCCGAGATGGCCCGGGCGTATCTCGAGGTCCGGTGATGGAAGAGCGTCGGGGGGGCATGACCTGGGAGCAAGCCTACGCCCAGTTGGAGCGGGTGCGCCAGGCCCTTGAGGCCAGCGGGGACCATTCCCCCGAAGCGGCCAGGCACATCTTACAGGCCAGGGCGCAGGCGCTGGCGAGGCCCCTCGACCCGGGCCCGACGGCCACCGAGGTGTCGGATCTCCTGGTCTTTTCTCTCGCAGGGGAGCGCTACGGGATCGAGACGGCGCACGTGCTGGAGACGGTTCCGCTCCGGGAACTGACGCCGGTGCCGTGCACGCCGGCCATCGTCCTCGGGGTGATGAACCATCGGGGTCGGATTCTTCCCGTCCTGGATCTCCGGAGGCTGCTGGAGCTGCCCGGTCAAGGGGTTCCTCCAGGAAGCCGGGTCGTGGCGGTGGTAGCCGGAGGGATGACGTTCGGGATTCTGGCTGAGGCCGTAGCGGGAACCGCCCAAGTCGGCACCCACGATCTGGCCCCCCCTCCGGCGAGCCCAACCGGCAATCGCCGGACCCTCTGCAAGGGCGTTACGGGAACGATGGTTGCGGTGCTGGACCTGGAAGCCCTGGCCCAGGACCCGCGGATCATGGCCAACAACGGGGCGGGCTGAAAGCCCCCCCCCGCAAGAAGGGGCGCCAGATGCGATGGACAGTCGGGCAGCGAATCACGGTCGGATACACGGTCCTCCTCCTGCTCCTCCTGCTGGTGACGGGGGTAGGCACGTATGCGCTCTCCCGGACCGGCGAGACGTTCGAGACGATGATCCGCCACCGGGAACAGGGCATCGAGGCGGCCCTGGAGGCGAGGGGGGACTCCGACCGCGCGATGGCGTCCTTCCTCCGCTACCTCCGCGAGCGCGAAGAGCGATTCCTCACGGACAGGGAGAGGCAGATCGGCGAAGCCCGCGAGGGGATGACGCGGCTTCGGGACACGAGTGCCACCGCGGAGGCGAGAAAGGGTTGGGAAGAGGCGCTCGGCCTGCTGAGCGCCTGGGACGAGGCGTCCAGCGCTGCGATCGCGGCAACCAAGGCCGGCCGTGAGGCCGAAGCGATCCAGATCTTGAACAGGCGGGTCGTGCCGGCACGCGATCAGGAGCGTGACCTGGTCCGCCGCCTCGTGGCTACCGAGAGGACTCGCACGAAGGACATCACGGCGTCGGCCCTCGGCGCGGCCTCCCGGGCCTTCTGGGCGATGCTCTTCACTGCAGGGCTCGCCCTCGCGGGGGGCGTTGGCATCGCCTGGGGGGTGACCCGCTCCATCACCGGTCCCCTGCGCGGCACGATCACGACGCTCGTCTCCGCCTGCGCCGAAATCCTCGC
>JACPAU010000219.1 GCA_016180705.1 Candidatus Methylomirabilota bacterium | reverse complement strand
CACGGCGGGCACGGTGGGCCTGGCGGTCCTGGCCGGCCTGGGGGCCGCCCTGGTCGCCGCGGCGGGACCGGCGCGGCTGGCCGCGGCCGTGAGCCCGCGCGAGGTCCTGGGCCCGGAGCCCCTGCTCCGCCGTCCCCGGACTGGCGCGGCGGCGGCGGCTGGCCTCGGGCTGCTCGGCCTGGCCGCGGCGCTGGCCCGCCCCGGCGCCGTCGGGACCCCTCCCGTCGGCGGCTATCTCGCCGCCCTCGCCGCGGTGCTCGGGGCGGCGTTCCTCTCTCCCGCGCTCCTGCGGGCCTTCGCCGCCGCCGGCCGCCTCCTCGCCCCCGTTCTTCCCGTGCCGGCGGGTCTCGCCCTCCTCTCCCTGCGGCGCGGGGTGCGCCGCAACGCGGTGGCAGCCTCGGCCATGATGGTGGGGCTCGCCATGCTCGTGAGCGTCTCCACCATGATCCGCTCCTTCCGGGCGACGGTGGAGGCGTGGATCGGGCAGAGCATCCGCGCGGACTTCGTCCTGAGCCCCGCGGGCCGCTACCTGAAGGGGGCCGATGGACGGATGCCGGCGGATCTCCTCCCGGTGCTGGCGGCGGTCCCGGGGGTGGCGGCCGTGGACCCGTTCCGGGGGATCCGCGTCGAGGACGGGCGCGGCGGCCGGTTCCTCCTCGCCTCCGGCGACTTCGCCGTCCAGGCGCGCTACGGCCGCCTCCTGATGGTCCGCGGGGAGGCCGGCGAGATCCTGCGCGCTGCCCGGGAGGCGGGCGCGGTCCTCGTCTCCGAGACCTTCGCCCTCCGATACGGGGCCCGGGTGGGCGAGCGGGTGGCGGTTCCGACGCCGCGGGGGCCGGTCGGGCTCGCGGTGGCGGGCATCTTCCACGACTACACCACGGAGGGGGGGCTGGTCGTCATGGACCGGACCCTCTTCACGCGGCTCGTCGGGGACCCGTTCCTGTCGTCCGTCGGCATCTACCTGACGCCGGGGGCCGAGCCCGAGGCGGTCCGGCGCGGCATCCTGGAGGCGCTTCCCGGACGGGGGGACCTCCTCCTGCTGGCCAATCGGACGCTCAAGGCCCGGGTCCTGGAGATCTTCGACCAGACGTTCGCCATCACCTACGCGCTCGAACTCATCGCGCTGGTGGTGGCGGGCCTCGCGATCCTGAACACCCAGATGGCCGCGGTGCTGGAACGGCAGCGGGAGATGGGGATCCTCCGGGCGGTCGGTTGCAGCCGTCGCCAGCTCCTCGCCACGGTCCTGGGGGAAGCCGGGGTGCTCGGGCTCGCGGCGAACCTCCTGGGGGCCGCCGTCGGCCTCGCCCTCTCGGGCATCCTGATCTACGTGATCAACCTCCAGTCCTTCGGCTGGTCCATCCAGTTCCACTTCCCGACGCGCGAGATCCTCCAGGTTTCGGCCCTCGCCCTCGCCACGGCCCTCGGGGCAGGCGCGGTGCCCGCCCTGCTGGCGGCCGCGGTCCCGCCGGTGGAGGCGCTCCGGCACGAGTAGGGACCTTGACAGGCCTCTACTCCGCCAGTACGCTCGGTCGCGACTCGCGCGCCGGACACCCGCGGGCCCTGGTCCCTGCCGATCCCGAGAGGAGGCGCGTCGCGTGGAGGACCCGACCCACACCTTCCTGGCCGAGATGCACTTCCTGCGCGACCTGGCCGTGCGCGTCGGCCAGCGCTACCCACTTCCGGGCCCCCTCGTTGTGGACCTCCAGCGCAACACCGAGGACAAGGGGCCGCCCTACCGCCTCACCCTGGCGCAGGGGGAGGGGAAGGACCCCTTCGGTTCCGTGGCCCTGACGGAGAGCATGCTGGCGCGCTGCCGGAGCGACCTCGATCTCCAGCGCGAGCTGACCTCCCGCATCATGTCCACCATCGAGCTCGGTCTTTTGGTCGGCCCCCGAGCCGAGCCGGCCCCGGGCGCGGCGTTCCGGGTGCGCGACCCGCGCTTCGCGCTGGCCGTGCCGGTCTGGATCACGGTCCAGGAAGGGGAGGGCGCGCTCAGGCCCCGCCGGCTCGAGGGCCAGACGGCGAACGTCAGCGAGGGGGGCGTGGCGCTGGATCTGCCCGATCGCCTCCCGCCCTGGACCCCCCTCGCGCTCGAGGTGGAGGCGGAGGAGGGGCGCGTGCGGCTCGATGTCCTGGTGGTTTGGGCAGCCGAGCCGCGCGCCGGAGGCGCCGCGGTCCGCCACGGCTGCGTCATCTTGGGGATGAATCCCGGGGAGCGGGAGACCTGGCGCCGCATGCTCCGGCGGTTCGGCTACCAGCGGGCCTACACGCGCCGCCACCCCCGCTATCCCCTCATCACTCCCGTGCACTGCATGGTGGAGGCGGCCCCGACGGCCCTGGAGGGGGTGGCGGAGAACCTCAGCGAGAGCGGCCTCCTGGCCCGGCTCCCGGTGCCCCTCGCGGTGGGCGCGCCGGTCCGGGTCGGCCTTCGGGTCGGCGGTACCGCCGTGGAGCGTCAGGCGCGCGTGATCTGGGTGCTCGGGGCGACAGGCGACGACGGGCGGCGGGTCCACCGCCACGGGCTGGAGTTCACAGCCGAGGCCCTTCCCCGCGACGTGGTCCTCCGCGTCTACCGCCTGGCCCACAAGGAGGGGGAGGCCGGGTGAGCCCGCGCGATGCGGCCCGCACCGATCCGCCGGAGACGCCGGGTCGGCGGCGCTTCCCCCGGTTCGAGATGTACCTGCCCACGGTGATCTGGGCCGCCGGCCGCGAGCTGCCCGGCAAGGCCAAGGACCTGGGCGAGGGGGGGCTCCAGCTCCTGCTGGCGGAGGCCCTGCCCGTCGGGAGCGGCGGCACGCTCCGCCTCGAGGGGGGGGCCGAGTCGCTGCAGGTGACGGCGCGGGTCGTCTGGCTCGGGCCTCCCGGGGTGAGCGACCTGGGCGCGCGCCTCGTCCCCCACGGTCTCGCGTTCCCCGCGCCGCTCCATCGGGACACGGTTGAGGCGCTGGTCACCGCCCAGATCCGCCAGGGCAAGTTCCCGGGGCACCCCCGCGCGAATGTCCGCCTGCCGGTGGAGTACCAGCTCACCGCGCCCACCGTGGCCACCTACTGCGTGAACATCAGCCAGGGTGGGATCTTCATCCGCACCCCGGACCCGGCGCGCCTCAACCAGGAGGTCGTCGTCCGGTTCCGCCTGCCGGGCCTGGACCAGGAGTTCCAGGTCCACGGGCGTGTCGTGTGGAGTAACCCCGGGCCCGCCGCGAATCCTTTCCCGCCGGGGATGGGGGTCCAGTTCCTGGACCTGGAGGCCACCGCCGCCCGGCTCCTCGGCGAGTACGTGGAGCAGCTCCGGGTCCGGGGGGCCCGCGGGACGGAGATGCTTCGCCCGTGGTACGCCGATCGGGAGGAATGGGGCAGGCCGCGCTGACCCCGGGGAGCCCCCCGTGAGCCGATGGCGCCGCTGGCCCGCTCTCCCCCTGGTTCTCCTGCTCCTCCCCCTCACCGGAACCGCTTCCCCTCCCCCGTTCCAGAAGGCCCTCCCCGGCTATCGCTTCCAGTTCCCCCGCGACCACGCGGCCCACGACGCTTTCCGGACCGAGTGGTGGTACTACACCGGGCACCTGCGCACCGCGCGAGGGGAGGTCTTCGGGTTCCAGGTCACCTTCTTCCGCGTCGGCATCGCAGAGGCGCGGGAGAGCCCCTCGCAGTGGGCCCCCAAGAACCTGTACCTGGCGCACCTGGCCCTGAGCGATGTGGCCCGGGGGCGGCACCTCCTCGCCGAGCGCGTAGGGCGCTCCGCGCTGGGCCAGGCCGGGGCGCTCGCCGACCGCTACCGGGTCTGGATCGGGGAGTGGGAGGCGGCGGCCGAGGGGGAGGTCCACCGGCTGCGCGCGGCGGCGGAGGCGTTCGGCCTCGATCTCACGCTCACGCCCGAGAAGCCGCCGGTCGTCCACGGGAACGAAGGGATCAGCCGCAAGGGCGCGGGGGAGGGGCACGCGTCCCACTACTATTCGCTGACGCGGCTCCGGGCGGCCGGGACGCTCACGCTCGAGGGCCGCCGCCTCCCCGTCACGGGCCTCGCGTGGATGGACCACGAGTTCGGCTCGACCGAACTGATGCCCGAGCAGGTGGGCTGGGACTGGTTCAGCGTCCAACTCGAGGACGGGACGGACCTCATGCTCTACCTGATCCGCCACCGGGACGGCCGTCTCGATCCGTTCTCGAGCGGAACCCTCGTGGCGTCCGATGGGAGCGCCCGGCACCTGCCCCTCGCGGCGTTCATCGTGAAGCCCCTTGGGCGGTGGAAGAGTCCCCGGAGCGGTGGCCTCTATCCGATGAGCTGGGAGATCCGCGTCCCGGCGGCGGACTTGGCCCTCACCGTGACCCCCCTCTTCCCCGACCAGGAACTGGACACCGCGAAGAGCACGCAGGTCATCTACTGGGAGGGCGCGGTGCGCGTGACGGGCGAGCGCGGCGGCCGGGCGGTGCAGGGCCAGGGCTACGTGGAGATGACCGGCTACGCCGCGCCGTTCCGGAAGAAAATCTAGGGTCCAATGATCGGCGTACCGTTTGGGCAAGCTCGAAGCGAGGAACCGGTCGGGACTGTCTCGGCGGCTGGCTAACAGATCGGCGATAAGCTGCAACGAGGGGCCGGTCCCCTTATTGTCAGCTTCATCTTCATCGCCTTGTTATGCGGCGTCATCCCCTGGGCCGCCCTTTTGAGTTGTTAGTTCCCTTCCCTTTGCGCCGAGGCGGTCCATCGACAGTATGCCGATGGCAAGAGCCCAGAATAGCGGAACGGCGATCCACGAACTGAGATGCTCGGAGGCGAAAAAGGAGATCCCTAGGAGGGTTACCACCACGACTCCTTCTGTAAAGGTGAGATACGGAATCTTCCATGAAATGTGCTTCCCCCGCATCAACCAAAGCAATGCGACGGCTCCGGCCGTCAGCAGAACCCACCGCGGCAGCGAATGGAGGCCGAGGCCATCCACGACCGATTCCGTCGCGGACCTGCTCATTTCGATCGCGGCCAGGATGATGAGAGACAGCCCAGAGATCACCACCCAGGCACCGAGTGCTGCTTTCAGCTCAGCCCAGAATTCTCCGAGCGGGACGTGCGACAAGTATGCCCAGTTGCTTTTCTCCCTCATCTCGCTGCCCCAACGGCTTGGTTAGCCGCATAACGACCCAAGCTGAGCCGCCGTCCATCAAGCATCCTGAAAATGCCAGGCTTTACACGGTCGGCTCCAGCGTTTGGTTCAGGGGCTCGTACCCAAACTTTCCGAAGACAATCTCATACATCTCTCGATCAAGTTTGTTAATCTCACCACAGAGGGAAAACATTTCGAGAACTCCCTTTCTGGCATTCTCAATCATTCGCGCCGCTGTGGCAGAGCCGTGCGCTTCTATAACAGACGGATGGATGATGACCCTGGATGCTATAGTCCCAACTGAGCTGTTCGAGACGTATCCTTTCTGGCAGCAAGTGATTTTTTGGAAGGTGTCATCCATGTTCACGTCGCGACGCACTTTCGCCACGGCAAAGTATTCAGTTAAGGGAATCGCATATATGGCAGCGAACGACCCGGACCGCTGTCGGACAGG
>JACPAU010000218.1 GCA_016180705.1 Candidatus Methylomirabilota bacterium | reverse complement strand
CGGGAGGGCCCGGTCGCGGAGCCGGCGGGGAGGCCGCCGGAGGCGTCACCGGCGGCGGCGGGCTCGGCCGCCGTGTCCGGGGGCGCCCCGGGAGCGTCAGTTCCTCCTCGGGCGGGGGCGGAGGCGGTGCCACCGCGCGCGGCACCGCCGGCGCCGGTGCCGGCGCAGGAGCCGGGGCCGGGCGCGCCGCGGGCGCGGCTGGAGCGGCCGGCTGCGGCAGCGTCACCAGGTTCACGTTGTAGATCACCGGCAGCGTCCGCACCGGCGGCGCTCCCCAGAGCGTGGCCCCCATCGCCACCGCCAGCACGAGGGCGTGCAGCAGCAGCGAGAGGGACAGGTTCAGGCTCTGCTCGCGCGAGAAAGCCACCGCCCCTCCCTCACGAGGCCGGGAGAGGCTCGGTCACCATCCCCAGCCGGTCGATCCCGGCCTTCTTCACAACGTCCATCACCTTGACCACCGCCCCGTAGGCGGCCCGCTCATCGGCCCGCAGGAAGACGGCGGCCTTCGCATTGCGCTGGCGCAGGCCCGCCAGGAGGCGCTCCAGGCGGGCCAGGGTGATGGGTTGCTCCCCGACAAAGACCGCCCCGTCCCTGGTGACGGTGAGGACCAACCGCTCCTCCGGCTGCACCGTACGCGTCTCGGTCCGGGGCACCCGGACGTCGATCCCCGTCAGAAGCATCGGCGCCGTCACCAGGAAGATCACGAGGAGCACGAGCATGACGTCCACGAAGGGGATCACGTTGATCTCCGACAACGCGCCCCCAAGGCGCTGCTCGGAGTCCGGTCTGATGGGTGTCGGCATGATCGCCTCACCGCCCGCGGGTCACGATCCGCTCGGCCATGGAGAGGAACTCCAGGGTGAACAGGTCGAGGCGCGTCCCGATCCCCTTGATCCGGTTCAGGAGGTGGTTGTAGCCGATGACGGCCGGGATCGCCGCGAAGAGGCCGAGCGCCGTGGCCACGAGCGCCTCGGCGATCCCCGGCGCCACCGCCCCGAGGTTGGCCGACCCGGCCGCCCCGATCCCGGCGAAGGCGTCCATGATCCCCCAGACCGTCCCGAAGAGGCCGATGAACGGGGCGACGGTCCCCGTGGTCGCGAGGAAGATCATGGAGCGCTCCAGGTCGGAGAGTTCCTTCAGGCTGGCGTGGCGGAGGATCCGCTGGAGGCCCTGGAGCAGGTCGCTGAGGGCGACGCGCTCTCCCGGGACGACCGCCGGCCCGTTCGGAGCGGGGTTGCCCTTCAGGTGGTAGCTCAGCTCCCGGAAGCCCTCGCGGAAGAGGGCCGCCACCGGACTGCGGCTGCGCTTGCGCGCCTCTTCGTAGGTGGCCGAGAGGTTCTTCGCTTCCCGGAAGGCCTTCAGGAAGGCGTCCGATTCCGCTTCAGCCCGGCGGAAGGCACGGACTTTGGCGATGATGATGGTCCACGAGGCCACCGAGAAGGCCAGTAAAATCAGCAGCACGCCCTTGGCGACCGGTCCCGCCTGGGTGACAAGATGCCAAATGCTCATCCAGATTATTCCGCCTGCGGGTTTATACCATGATGGGTGCAGAGCGTCAAGGCAAAGCGCCGCGCGGCGCAGCGGCCGCCGCCTTGACAAGGTCCAGTCCCGCTGCTATGCAGGGGGGCCAGCACCGCGGCTGCCGGCCCGCCGAGGAGTCCTTATGCAGAAACCGGACCACAAGGACGCCGAGCTCCTCCTCCGCCTGTACGAGATACGGCGGGAGGAGCGACTGCGGCAGGCGCGCCACTGGCTCCTGCACGAGTACCAGCCGGTCCCGTGGGAGCAGATGAAGGCGACCTACGCGAAGGGGAGCCCGGAGGACGCCTCGCTCCGGATGGTCACCTCCTACTGGGACATGGTGGGGGCCCTGGTGAACAACGGGGTGCTGCACGCCGGCCTCCTCTTCGAAACCACCGGCGAGGACATCCAGGTCTGGAACAAGGTCCGGGGCTGGGTCGAGGGGATCCGGAAGGAGAACCGCCCGACTTACCTCCGCAACCTCGAGCTCCTCGCCACCCGGCACCTGGAGTGGCGGAAGCGGCACGCGGCGAGCCTCCCCCACGAGCAGGCCGGTGTTCCCCTCCGCGGGGCTTCGGGTTCCGACGCGTGAACCCCCCCCGCCTGGAGCCCGTCCCCTACCAGGTCCTCCGGCGCCTCCCTCCGCTGTTCACCGACGCCATCGCCGGCGCCATCCGCGCCGACCTCCTCCCGCCGCTCCCCCGGGAGCCAGCGGCGCTCCGGGGGCACCTGGAGACGGTGCTCCGCCGGCCGCTCCCGCGGGCCGAGGTCGCGGCTGTGCTCGAGGCGCAGAACGGCGCCTTCGAGGCCGATGCGCCCGCCCTCGCCGGCATCGCCGCCCTCCGGCAGCCGGGGAGCGTCGCGGTCCTCACGGGCCAGCAGGTCGGACTCTTCGGCGGTCCGCTCTACACCTGGTACAAGGCCCTCACCGCCGTCATCGTCGCCCGGCGGTGGGGAGAGGCCCTCGGGGTCCCGTGCGTCCCCTGCTTCTGGCTGGCCTCGGAGGACGACGACTTCGCCGAGGTGGACCACGCGCTCCTGCTGCGGCGGCGCGGCGGTCCCCTGCGGGTCCAGTACGAGCCGGAGGGAGGCTTCGCCGACGCGCTCCCCGCCACACACCGGCTCACGGCCGCCATCGGTCCGGTCCTGGCCGCGGCCGCGGAGGCCCTCTCCGGCGAGAAGGCCGCCGCGGAGGTGACGGCGCTCCTCGGCGCCTGCTATGTCCCGGGCGCGACGCTCGCGGGGGCCTTCGGCCGCCTGCTCGCCCGCCTCCTCAGCCCCTTGGGCCTGGTCCTCGTGGACCCGGCCGATCCCGCCCTCAAGCGCCTGGCGGCGCCCGCGCTGGCCCGCGAACTGGAAACGGCGCCCGCCGGCTCCCGGGCCATCCTGGCCCACTCCCAGGCCCTCGCCGCCGCGGGCTACGCGCCGCAGGCCCGCGCCCTCGAGGACGGCGTGAACTTGTTCCTCCTGGAGGACGGGCGGCGGCTGCCCCTGACCGCCCGGGGAGACGGCCTCGCCGTGCGCGGCACCGAGCGCGTCCTCCCGCGCCGCCGCCTGGCGGCCCTCCTCGGGGAGGCGCCGGAGCGCTTCAGCCCGAACGTCTTCCTCCGCCCCCTGGTGCAGGACAGCCTCCTCCCGACGCTCGCAGAGGTGGCGGGGCCGGCGGAGACAGCATACCTGACCCAGCTCCGCCCGGCCTACGCCCTCTTCGACCTGCCCGTGACGCCGCTCGTCCCCCGGGCCAGTCTGACCCTCGTCCCCCGGTGGGCGGGACGGCTGCTCGCGCGCCACGGCCTCACACCGCTCGACCTCCAGGAAGAGCGGGGCGCCCTCGTCACCCGCGCGCTGCGGCGGCGACTCCCGCCCGGCGCGGAGGAGCGCCTCGCCGCCCTCCGGGACGAGATCGCGGGGGCCTTCGGCCGCCTGCGGGGCGTGGCGGAGGAGGTGGACCCGACTCTCGCTCCCGTGGTCGGCTCCGCCGAGGGCTACGTCCGCAAGCAACTGGAGACGGTGGAGCGGAAGCTCCTCCAGGCCGTCAAGCGGCGGCATCAGGAAGTGGAGGAACAGATCGCCCGGCTGCAGGACGGCCTGCTGCCCGGGGGGACGCCGCAGGAGCGGGCGCTCGCCCTCCCCTCCTTCCTGGCCCAGGAGGGGATGGACCTCCTCGCGGACCTGGCTGCTGCCCTGCCCGGGCCGGGGTTCAGCCACCACCTCTGCTGGCTCGAGGAGGACTGATGCGCATCGGGATCACCTGCTACCCCACCTACGGGGGGTCGGGGGTGGTGGCCACGGAGCTCGGCGTGGAGCTCGCCCGCCGCGGGCACGAGATTCATTTCATCTCGTACGCGCTGCCCTTCCGGCTCCAGCAGTTCGACCAGCACGTCTTCTTCCACGAGGTGGAGGTCCTCGCCTATCCGCTCTTCGACCACCCGCCCTACACGATCGCCCTGGCGGCCAAGATGGCCGACGTGGCGCGGCAGGTGGGGCTGGACATCCTGCACGTCCACTACGCGATCCCGCACGCGGTCTCGGCGCACCTGGCGACGGAGGTGCTCGGTCCGGGCGGGCCGGCCGTGGTCACGACGCTGCACGGGACCGACATCACCCTGGTGGGCCGCGACCCTTCCCTCTTCTCCATCACCCGCTTCGCCATCGAGTCGAGCGACGGGGTCACCTGCGTCTCCCGCTACCTGGCCGAGCGGACGAGGGAACTGTTCGGGATCACCCGTCCGGCCGCCGTTATCCCGAACTTCGTGGACACCAAGCGCTTCGCCCCGCAGGCCGACGGCTGCCCCCGGGCGGTCTTCGCCCCCCGCGGAGAGCGGCTCCTGATCCACCTGAGCAACTTCCGCCCCCTGAAGCGGATCCCCGACGTCATCCGGATCTTCGCGGAGGTCCGCCGGCACCTCCCCGCCAGGCTCCTCATGGTGGGGGATGGGGTCGAGCGGCCCGCCGCGGTCGCGCTCGCCCACGAGTTGGGGGTGGCGGACGACGTCCTCTTCCTCAGCCGGCAGGAGGACGTGCCCCGCCTCCTGCTCGCCGGGGACCTGTTCCTGCTCCCGAGCGAGGAGGAGTCTTTCGGGCTGGCCGCGCTCGAGGCGCAGTCCTGCGGCCTGCCGGTCATCGCGAGTCGGGTGGGGGGCCTCCCCGAGGTGATCGCCGACGGGGAGAGCGGGTTCCTGTTCCCGGTCGGAGATGTCCGGGGGATGGCCGAAGCGGCCGTCCGCCTCCTCCAGGACCCCGCGCGCCACCGGCAGATGGGCGAGGCGGCCCGGCGCCGGGTCCTGGCCCACTTCGACGCCGGTCTGATCGTCCCGCAGTACGAGGCCTTCTACGCTGCCGTGTTGGCCGGCCGGAGGGATGAGCAGGGGACGGGGAGGCGGGCCGAGCCGTGACCCGTCAGCGGAGCAGGGCGTCGGAGTTGACGTGGAACGACGCGATCCGCCAGTGGCCATCGCGCTGGAGGAGCCGCACCTGGATCACGGCCTCCGCGTTCTCGAAGGTGGCCTGCGCCTCGTAGGTCGCCGCCGCGATCCTGCCCGTCTGTGGACTCACGAAGAACTGCGTCGTGCCGCGCGAGCCGTGGTACGTCCGGAGTGGCCCCAGCCGATGGGAGAAGACGTGGAAGAACCTCTCCACCCGCTCCGGGGGGGCGGCCTGGAGAAGCTCCGGTGTGGCGCGATCCAGCAGCTCCCGGGCATTCCAGGAGGAGGTGATCTTTTGCACGGCCTCGTCCACGTACGCCTTGCTCCCACTGTCGAGGTCCGACCGGAAGTCCCAGAACTTGAAGACCCCGAAGCCGATGAGCCCCCAGCCGGCGAGGACCAGGACCACCGCAACGAGGATCCCGAGGAACGTCTTGCTCCGGCCCGCGAGGCGCCCGGCCGCCGCGGGCGCCGGCGGCGGGGAGATCGGGGCGGAGGGCACCGGGAGGGGGACCGGCCCTGCCGGCCCACCAAGCGCGGCCCCACAGCCCTTGCAGAGCGGCCCGGCCATCTGCATCAAGCCGCATGAAGGGCACTTCACGGCGATGG
>JACPAU010000217.1 GCA_016180705.1 Candidatus Methylomirabilota bacterium | reverse complement strand
GTCCGGGCCGTCCTGTACATGGGGGCGCTGGTGGCGGTCCGGCACAATCCGGTCCTCCGGGCCTTCTACCAGCGGCTGCGGGCGGTCGGGAAGCTCCCGAAGGTGGCCCTCACGGCCTGCATGCGCAAGCTCCTGACGATCCTGAACGCGATGGTCAAACATCAGACCCGATGGAACCCGAGCTATGTGTGAACGGCGTGAGAAAACCCTTGACAGCCAAGACAGTCGCTGACGTCGTTCTCGGTCGTCGGCGGTCCTCAACGTACCAGGAGCGTACGCCTCCGGCCGCCTCCTCCCTCGGGCCTCGTCATGCTCGTCATTTGGCCCGGCAACCCCGCCGTCGCTTGAGCCTTAGACACAATTCGTTGGAGTCACACTAGCTTAGGGCCGGCTTCCAGTGGGTGACCGGGACGTACCAGTCTCGCGGGGTCACG
Organism: Candidatus Methylomirabilota bacterium; assembly: GCA_016180705.1. Taxonomy (GTDB): domain Bacteria; phylum Methylomirabilota; class Methylomirabilia; order Methylomirabilales; family JACPAU01; genus JACPAU01. The sequence continues at coordinate 5,202 of JACPAU010000217.1, read as the reverse complement.
GTCCGCAGGAAGTCGAGCAGGACCTCCGCGGCGGCGACCCACTGGTACTCGGCGACGAGCTTCGCCACCCCCTCCCGGACGTTTCCGAGACAGGGCCGTCCGTCCCACACGTGCGGGTGGTCGTACAGGCCATGCGGGTCCGTGAGGTTCCGCACCGTGATCGTCCCCGTCTCGGCCAGGTCGATCTGAAAGGAGCCGAGGCGGTAGCGCGCCCCCGCGTGCTCCACCTCGATCGGCGCCGTGACGAGGCGGACCCCTCCCGGGTAGGCCTCCACCTCCCGGACCCCCTCCACCTCCTGCAGCCGCGCCAGGTCGTCCGCCGCGGCCGCGACCGCCCCCGCCTCCCCGTGCACGACCCGCAGCCGCTGCCGGCACGCCTGCAGGTGCCGCGTCTCCTGGGTGAGGCGGCAGGCGAGCTCCTCCAGCTCCCGCTCCGTTGCCTGGACCTCCTCCTCGAGGAACCCGGCCTCCTCCCGGAGCCGCCGCCGGTGCTGCTCGGCGTACGCCTCGCGCGCGCGGTGGCGGGCGCGCTCGCGGAGGCCCGCCTCGTCCCGGGCCGTATCCCGCAGCAGGCGATTCAGGAGGACCGCCAGGCGCGGCGTCGGCAGCCCCGCCACCTGGCAGAGCCAGGGCTCGAGGTGGGGCAGCGCCGCATCCAGGCTCTTGCGGAGCAGCAGGCGCGCGACCGGCTCGGGCTGCCCGAGCAGGTCGAAGAGGACGTACAGGTTGCTGTGCAGCAGGTGCAGGACCGCCCGCCCGTCCTCGTCGGTGAGGCTGATCCCCTGGGCCAGGCGTCCCGGGGGAGCATAGGTGGAGCGGCTGCCCTCGGCGAGCCGGTGGCCCAGCACGACCGGGAGGCGGACGGTCGAAGAGCGCGCCCACAGGTCGAGCCAGAAGGGCCGGACGGGGAGGGCGTGGAGGTGGACGTGGAGCTCCCGGTCGAGGCGGGGGCGGCTGTACCCCCGCGGCGGGGCGTGCAGGAGGATCGGGAGGCTCAGGACCTTCGTGTAGTCGCGGGAAACGGTCTCGAGCGTCCCGGGGAGCGTGGTGCGCGGGGAGATCATGATCCTTCACGCACCACCCTGACGGATCTGCTGGGCGGGTCCGTCAGGCGATTCGGGAAACGGGGTGGGCCGATGACCCGGCGCGCGTCGGACGGCCAATTTTTAGCACAGGCGCCTGTCCGTGACAAGGTGAAAAAGCCCGGCCCCCCGAAACCTCAGTTTCTGCTCGCGCCCACGGGAATTCCAAACTTGTCGTTGCCATATACCTCATGGTCGACACCAGAGATGTATCGGACGCGGACGGCCCGCCATGGGCCCAGCCGATGGCACCGTTGCTGCCCCCGTCCTCCCCCAGCTGCGCTGCTGAGCCCTGGCTGCCGCCCCGCTCCCCTACCGCTCAACCTGCGGACTGAGACTGCGATAGCATCTCACGCAGGCGTCGATCCCTGGGGGAGTAAGTTAACCCCCGCCGCAGGGCATCGCGGGCGGCCCCCTCCTGACCGGCACGGCGGTGCACGATGGCCTCGAGCCAGTAGGGCTCGGGAATGGCTGGGAAGTGCCTCTGGAGGCGGCCAAGCACCGCAAGGGCCTCGCTCGAGCGTCCGGCCCCATCCAAATGCTGCGACAGCGCGAGCCCCGCGGCGTAGAAGCGCGGCGAGGCCACGTCCTCCATGACCGCCTTCAGTTCCGCCTCCGCTAGAGCGCCATCCCCCTTTGCCTGTGCCGCCATGGCCCGCCGGAATCGCTCCTCCGTGGGCCGTGTCAGGCTGGCCAGCTCCCTCTCCAAGGTATCCAGGGGGATGCCGGATAGCATCTGCTTCAGGGCTGCACGACCATCTGCCGGGATCCGCTCCTGCAGGTGCCAGGTGAGGTTGCGCAGGCGGCGGTCAAAGGCATCTACCGCAATGCGGTGCTCCAGCCAGACGTTGTCATCGGTGGTCCGGCGGTCAAAGCCGTCGAGGTAGGCATCGATCTGGCGGCCGGCTCCGGTGAGAGCGGCAACCAGATTGAACGGGGTAAGGATGTCCAGTTCCGCGAAATCGCTCCGCACCGGCGGCGCCGAAAACCGGGCCGCCAGCTCCCTCCAGGGGATGCGCAAGGGCTCGGCCGAGGCGAGGACGACCCCTTCGCCAAAGATGGTGAAGAGCGCCAGGTGGGGGAAGACGCCCCGCAGGGTCGCCAGCACGGTATCGAACGCCTCGGACGAAATCGCGTGCAGAGGGATCCATTGGCAGAAGATCCCCCCAGGGCTCAGGCGGCTGCGGACGATGCGGTAAAAATCCTCGGAGTAGAGGTTGCCCGAGCCGGCGACAAAAGGGTGGGTCGGATCGACGGTGATGATGTCATACGTCTGGTCCCCGTAGGTCAGGTGGCTGCGGCCGTCCATCAGAATCAGCCGGGTACGGGAATCGGCCAGAGGGCGGTGATTGGCGAAGTCGAAGAGCGGCGCGGCGGCGACCACGGCCGGTTCGATCTCGGCAAGGTCGACGCGCCGGAGCGTGGGGTGTCGCAGCAAGCTGCCGGTGGTGATGCCGGTGCCTAGGCCGATGACGGCGGCGCTCTCGACTTGCCGGGCGAAGAGCGCCGGCAGGTGGCCGAGCATGGCCAGGTGCATACGGCCGTGATACTCCGTGGTCGCCTCCCAGTGCCCGGTGAGGTGCAGAGTAAGGTTCCCGTCGCCGTAGCGGTTGGCCACCACCGCCACAACGTTGTTGATCCCCTCCTGAACGAAAATCAGGTCCCCGCCGAATACCTGCCCGCCTCCCTGCGCCAGGCGCTGCCGGAATGCCTCGCGACTCAGGACTGCGGAATAAACACCGGCGGTCATCACCACCTGATCCGTGGGCGGAGCGAGGAACATCAGTAGCGCGGCCGCCGCCAGGCCGGCAAGGGCAACTCCCTGGCGACGCATAGCATGCCAGTGCCTGGCGGCCAGAAGGAGCGCGGCCGCCGGGAAAAGCAGCATTGCGGCGGCAACGGCCAGCGTGCCGGACACACCCAGGCGCGGCAGGAGCCAGAAACCGGCGAGCAGGGAACCAACCACCCCGCCCAGGGTGTTGAGGAACAACAGACCGCCAACAGGCGCATCATCCGTCGCCACGCCTGGCCCCGTTCTTGTACTGCAGGCGCGTGTCGCCAGCGGGAAGAGAAACCCCAGTCCCAGGGTGACCGGCGCGATCGCCAGCGCCGCCGCGGCACTCTGGGCGAGCAGGTGCCAGATGGTCAAGGTCTCGGCGGACAGCCGCAGGAAGAGCCGAGCATAGAGCAGCGGCAACGCGTTGAGGTACAGCCGCGTGCCCAGGGCGGCCAGCGCCACGCATGCCAGCCCCAGCCCCAGGGCCACCCTGGCATCCGCGATGCGCCGCACGACGCCGGCGGCCAGCAGGCTGCCCAGGCCTATCCCCAGCAGGTACACCGCCAGCATCACCGCGAAGGCGTGCACCGACGGCCCGATGATCTGCGACAGGAGGCGGAACCAACCCATCTCGAAGATCAGGGCTGCCATACCGGACACCAGAAAAGGCAGGCCGACGCCCAAGGGCGGCCAAGCTGGACCTTGTGCAACACCGGAGGCCGGCCCGGCAAGAGCGCTGTGGGCTCTTCGGCGCGTCGCGTCTCGGATAAGGCGTCGGCCATATGCCAGGACCGTACCGCCGATGGTCAGGTCGGCCAGCCCGGCCCACCGGCAGGTGGCGTCAAGGCCTAACGACGGGATCAACCAGAAGCCGGCCGCGAGCGTCCCGGCCACCGCCCCGACGGTGTTCACGCCATAGAGCAGACCGGCCCAGCGGGCAAAACCGCCGCGGGAGTCATCCTCTCCGACCCCCGCCAGGATTGGCAGGGTCATTCCCATGAGGATTGTCGGCACCAGCATCAGGCTGAACACCACCAGAAAGCGCATCAGGAGGAACAGGTCGCTGCTGACGAAGGAAAGCCCATGGAGCAGCGCGAGGACCGGCTGCGTGGCACGAAACAGCGGTACGGATACCAGGGCAAAGAGCCCGATGATGCCCTGCAGCAAGGCATAGGTCAATGCCGAGTGGCGCCAGGGATGAGGCAGGCGCACACTCAGATAGGCCCCCAGGCCGATGCCGGCCATGTAGGCGGTCACCACGGTGGCCGATGCGTAGAGGTCCACCCCCAGCAGCGGGGAAAGAACCTTGGACCAGGCGACCTCGATGGCCAGGCTCGTGGCACCCGACAAGAAGAAGGGGAACAGGAGGAACCACGGGATCCCTGCGCGCCGGGAAGGTGATGGCGCGGCTTTCGGGGCTCGGTCTTTCTTCATACGCTTCCGTCCGCGACCTTCATGCGAGTGCCTGAATGCGGGTGGTTCTGGACGCGAATATGTTCGTGTGTGCGCTTCTGCGGAGAGGAAGCCGGCACCGGTGCCTGTTGGCTATCCTGCCTCGCCCTGATCGGTGGGTGTATTCAAGGATTCCTGTGGTTGGGGCCCGGGGCCTTCTTGCCGTATGGATTCCTGCCGACCGGTAAGCTGTATTCGGGAGAGCACAGGTGTGCTAGATGAGAAAACCGGCGGCCGAAATCGGTCGCCGGTTTGGCCTTGAGATCCTGGTGCCGAAGGGGGGACTCGAACCCCCACGGGTTGCCCCACCACCCCCTCAAGATGGCGTGTCTACCAGTTCCACCACTTCGGCACGCAGTCTCTGTACATAGCGCCTCCCGCAGGGCCTGTCAACGGGAATGTCCCGCCGGTCGGGCCGGGGCCGGCTTGCTCCCCTCCCGCGGGTTCTGCTATGGTGCACGGGGCGGGCCTGCGGAGCGCCCTGCTCCAGCGGAGGCGATCATGCGACGATTCATCTTCAGCGCCGCGGTCCTCGTCCTGCTCGCCGGCTGCGCGACGGCACGCGTGACCGAGCGGCGCGTCATCACGGGCCGGGTGACGGACGCGGAGGGCCGGCCGGTGGCCGGGACCCCGGTCCTGCTGGTCGGCCGCGAACTCGGCTTCGACGTTTTCTCGCTGGGCTATGAGGAGATGGGCCGGCGGGAGGCCCGGGCCCTCACCGACGAGCGGGGGGAGTACCGGATCGAGGTGGTGGCGGGTGAACTCGGCAACAACCTCCATCTTTTCTTCTACGACCGGGAGGGGTTCGACGGGGTCCGGTACGCCCGCCCCGAGCCGGTGGACATCACGAAGCGCATCCAGGAGGTTCCCCACCTCGTCATCAACCAGACC
>JACPAU010000216.1 GCA_016180705.1 Candidatus Methylomirabilota bacterium | reverse complement strand
TTCGCCCTCCAGATCCGGGACCACCAGCGCCTCAGCGAGCGGGGCGCCCAGCAGTACGAGCGGCGCCTCCCGGTCACCGCGCGGCGGGGGATGATCACCGACCGGCACGGGCGGGAGCTGGCGGTCAGCCTGGAGGCCCAGTCCCTGTACGCGCACCCGGGCGCGGTCCGGGACCGCCGGGCGGCCGCGGCCGCCCTCGCGCCGATCCTCGGCCAGCCGCGGGGCGAGATCCAGCGGCGGCTTGCCGCCGACCGGCCCTTCGTGTGGCTCCAGCGCAAGCTCGCGCCCCAGCAGGCGCAGGTCCTGGCCGGCCTCGGCATCCGTGGCGTCGGCCTCCTGCCCGAGACCCGCCGGTCCTACCCGAGGGGCGAGCTGGCGGCGCACCTCGTCGGGTTCGTTGGCCTCGATAACACCGGGCTGGAGGGCGTAGAATACCAGTACGACGCCCTGCTCGGCGGCGGGCCCCGGTTCGTGGCGGGGCGGGTGGATGCGCTCGGGCGGGTCCTCTTCCGGGACGAGGGTCCGGCCCGGCCCGAGCCGGCCGACCTTGTCCTCACGGTGGACGAGGTCATCCAGTACGTGGCGGAGCGGGAACTGCAGCGGGCCGTGGGGAAGGCCCAGGCCGTGGGGGGGGCGGTGGTGGTCCTGGACCCCGGGAGCGGTGAGATCCTGGCCCTGGCCAATGCCCCGGCCTTCGACCCGAACGCCTTTGCCGAGGCGCCCGCCGCGTCCCGGCGGAACCGGGCCCTGACCGACCCCTACGAGCCGGGGTCGGTCTTCAAGGCGGTCCTGGCGGCGGCCGCGCTGGAGGAGGGGTTGGTCCGGCCGGACGAACTGTTCTTCGGCGAGTACGGAGTCATCGAGGTGGCCGGGGTCAAGATCCGCGACCACGAGAAGTACGGCTGGCTCACCTTCAGCCAGGTGGTGGCGCAGTCGAGCAACGTGGGAGCCATCAAGGTCGGCCAGCGCCTGGGCCGTTCGGTCTACTACTCCTATTTGAGCGGGTTCGGCTTCGGGAGCCGCACCGGGGTGGACCTGCCGGGGGAAGACCCGGGCCTCCTGCGCCGCCCCCGGGAGTGGTCGGCGGTTTCGATCGGGGCCCTCTCGATCGGGCAGGAGGTGTCGGTGACCTCGCTGCAGCTCGCCGCCGCCGTGGCCGCGGTGGCGAACGGCGGGACGGTCTATCGGCCCCACGTCCTGAAGGCGGTGCGGGGCCGGGATGGGGCCGTCGCGCGGGAGGTGGCTCCCGAGGTGCTCCGGCGGGTGATCTCCCCGGAGACTGCGCGGCGCCTCACGGCGATTCTCATCGAGGCCGTGGAGCGCGGGACCGGGAAGGCCGCGGCGGTGCCCGGGTACACGGTGGCGGGGAAGACCGGAACGGCCCAGAAGCTCGACCGGGAGACCGGCCTCTATTCCCGCTCGAAGGTGGTGGCCTCCTTCGCCGGCTTCGTGCCGGCGGAGTCCCCGCGGCTGGCCATCCTGGTCGTGCTGGACGAGCCGGCGACCGACCGCTGGGGGGGCTCGGCCGCCGGCCCGGCCTTCCGGGAGATCGCCCGGGAGGTGCTCCAGTACCTGAATGTCCCCCCGTCCCCGGGCCGGCGGGTGCAGGTGGTGCGGAGGGCGGATGCCCGCGCTCAGAACCATAATTGAGGGGGTGCAGCACCGGCTCCTGCGCGGGACCGGCGAGGAGGAGGTCCGGGCGCTCGAGCACGACTCCCGGCGGGTGACGCCCGGGGCCTGCTTCGTCTGCCTCCCGGGGAGCCGCTTCGACGGTCACGCCTTCGCGGCGGAGGCCGCGGCGCGCGGCGCGGCGGCGGTGGTCCTGGAGCGGGAGGTCCGGCCCGGCGCCTGACGGTACTGGGGGTGACCGGGACCAACGGGAAGACCACCACCACGTACCTGCTGGAGGCGATCCTGGCGGCGGCGGGGAAGACGGTTGGGGTCATCGGGACGATCGACTACCGCTGCGGCAGCCTCAAGGTGCCGGCGGAGCGGACCACCCCCGAGGCGCCGGACCTGCAGGCCCTCCTGCGGCGGATGGTGGAGCTGGGAGCCACCCACGTGGCCATGGAGGTTTCCTCCCACTCCCTCGCCCTGCACCGGGTGGACGGGGTGGAGTTCGACGTGGCCATCTTCACGAACCTGACGCAAGACCACCTGGACTTCCACGGCTCCTTCGAGGCCTACCTGGAGGCGAAGAGCCGGCTGTTCCGGGGGCTGGGGGTCGGGGCGGCGAAGACGGGTCCCAAGACGGCCGTGCTGAACGCCGACGACCCCCAGATCGAGCGGCTCCGGGCGGAGACGAGCGTCCCGGTGCTGACCTTCGGTCTGGAGAGCCCGGCGGACGTGACCGCCGAGGACGTGACGCTCCTCTCCACGGGCCTGCGGGCGACGCTGCGCACGCCCTGGGGGCGCGTCCCGGTCCGGTCGGGGCTTCTCGGCCGGCACAACGTGGCCAACATCCTCGGGGCGGCGGGGGCGGCCCTCGCCGTGGGCGTGCCGCCCGCGGCGGTGAGCACGGCCCTCGCCGGCCTCCGGGGCGTGCCCGGGCGCCTGGAGCAGATCGAGGCGGGCCAGCCCTTCACGGTGGCCGTGGACTACGCCCACACCCCGGACGCCCTGGAGCGGGTCCTCCGCGCGGCCCGGGCCCTCACCACCGGCCGGCTCCTCTGCATCTTCGGGTGCGGCGGGGACCGGGATCGGGGCAAGCGGCCGCTGATGGGGGAGGCGGCGGCCCGGCTGGCCGACGCCGTGATCCTCACCTCCGACAACCCGCGGAGCGAGGAGCCGGAGGCCATCCTGGACGCCATCGAGGCCGGGGTGCGGAGGGTGTCGGGGGGGTCCGGACGGACGGCGCGGATCGTGAGCCGCGCGGAGGCGATCGCGGCGGGACTCGCGCGGGCCCGTCCCGGCGACTTCGTCCTCATCGCCGGCAAAGGGCACGAGACCTACCAGATCCTCGGGGATCGGACGATCCCGTTCGACGACCGGGAGGTGGCGCGGCATGCGCTCTCCGCCATGGGGTTCGGCGGGGCGGGCGCGGGAGGGGGGGCGGGGGGTCCCCTCCCCCGGGAGGCGAGGCGGAGCGAATGGACGGGGTGAGTCTCAGCGTCAAAGAGGTACTCGAGGCGACGGGAGGGAGCCTCCTGGCGGGGAGTCCGGAGGGGACGTTCGCCGCGTTCTCGACCGACACCAGGGCGCCGTTCCCGCCGCGAGCGCTCTTCTTCGCCCTGAGGGGCGAGCGGTTCGACGGCCACGCCTTCCTGGCCGAAGCGGCCGCGAAGGGGGCGGCGGGGGCCGTCGTGGCCGAGAGACCGGAGAAGGGACCGCACCCGCCCGTCCTGCTGAAGGTCCCCGACACGCGGGACGCCCTGGGCCAGGTTGCCTGCCTCTGGCGCCGCCGCCACAAGGTCCAGGTGGTGGCGGTGACGGGCACCAACGGCAAGACTACGACCAAGGAGATGGTGGTGGCGGTCCTGGCGCGGCGCTACCGGGTGCTCGGCTCCCCCGGGAACCTGAACAACCTGGTGGGGGTCCCGCTCGCCCTCTTCGGCCTCACCCCGGAGCATGAGGTGGCGGTCCTGGAGCTCGGGATGAACGCGCCCGGCGAGATCCGGCGCCTCGCGGAGATCTGCGATCCCGACATCGGGATCATCACCAACGTGGGCGAGGGGCACCTGGAGTTCCTGGGGTCGGTCGAGGCGGTGGCGGCGGCCAAGGGGGAGCTGCTGCCGTTCTTGGGAGGGGACAAGACGGCCATCCTCAACGCGGACGACGCCCACAGCCGGCCCCTCTTCCCTCGGGTAACGGGGCGCCTCCTCACCTTCGGCCTCAGGGGACGGGCGGGCGTCCGGGCCGGCGCCATCCGCGTGAGCAAGGTCCGCCGGACCTCCTTCACCCTCTCGACCCCGGGCGGGACGGCCCGCGTCCGCCTCCCCCTCCCCGGGCGCCACAACGTCGTCAATGCCCTGGCCGCGGCGGCCGCCGGGGTGGTCCTCGGGGTCCCGGTGAAGGCGATCGCCGCGGCCCTCGGGGAGGCTCCGGTCCAGCCGATGCGCATGCAGCGCCTGACCCACGGCTCCGGCGCCGTCCTCTATAACGACGCCTACAACGCCAACCCCTCCTCGATGGCGGCGGCGCTCGATGCCTTCGGGGGCGTCCGGGGGCGGGGGCGGACGGTCCTCGTCCTGGGGGACATGCGGGAGCTCGGCCCGCACGCGCCGGAGGCCCACCGCAGGGTCGGGCGGCTCGCGGCGGCGCTCGCCCCGGACCGGCTCATCGCCGTGGTCGAGCACGCGGCTGCGCTCGCGGAGGGCGCCGCGGGGGCCGGCCTGCCGGCCGACCGGGTCACCGTCTGCCGCGACGTGCCGGAGGCGCGGCAGGCGCTGGCGGCCGAGCTCGTTCCCCGGACCTGGGTGTTCCTGAAGGCCTCGCGTGGAGTCGGCCTGGAGCGCGTGCTCGAGGGACTCTGATGCTCTATCACCTGCTCTTCCCGCTGGCGGCGTACCACACCGTCTTCAACGTCTTCCGGTACGTGACGTTCCGGACCGCCGGCGCCATCATGACGGCCCTGCTCCTCTCGTTCCTCCTCGGGCCGGTCGTCATCCGGAAGCTCGAGCAGCTCCGGGTCGGCCAGACGGTCCGGGAGGACGGGCCCAGCACCCACGCGGCTAAGGCGGGCACGCCCACCATGGGCGGCACGCTCATCCTCGGATCCATCGCGGCGGCGACCCTCCTCTGGGCCAACCTCACGAACCGCTTCGTCTGGGTCACCCTGCTCTCGACCCTGATCATGGGGACGGTCGGGCTCGCCGACGATTATCTGAAGTTGACCAGGCGGAACAGCCGCGGTCTCCTGCCCCGCTACAAGTTCGGCTGGCAGATCGCGCTCGGGTTGGCGGTGGGGACCTACCTCTACCTGTTCCCGGCCGACGCCTACACGACCGCCCTGCCGATCCCCTTCTTCAAGCGCTGGCTGCCGGACCTGGGCCCGGGCTACATCATCCTGGCGATGCTCGTCATCGTCGGCTGCAGCAACGCCGTGAACCTCACCGACGGCCTCGACGGGCTCGCCATCGGGCCCGTCATCATGGCGGCGGGGGCGTACACGGTCCTTGCCTACCTGGCGGGGCACGCCGTGGCCGCGCGCTATCTGCAGGTCATCCACGTCCGGGAGTCGGCGGAGCTCACGGTCTTCGGCGGCGCCCTGGTGGGGGCGAGCCTGGGTTTCCTCTGGTTCAACGCCTACCCGGCCCAGGTCTTCATGGGGGACACGGGCTCGCTCGCCCTGGGGACGGCCCTCGCCCTCCTCGCCATCCTCACCAAGCACGAGCTGCTGCTGATCATCATCGGCGGGGTCTTCGTCATCGAGGCGATCTCGGTGATCCTCCAGGTCTTCGTCTTCAAGACCCGGCACCGCCGCCTCTTCCGGATGGCCCCCATCCACCACCACTACGAGTTGAACGGGCTCTCCGAGCCCAAGATCATCGTCCGGTTCTGGATCCTTTCTTTCATCCTCGCCCTCATCTCGCTGACGACCTTGAAGCTGCGGTGAGGCGGGCGGGCGAGGCGGGGGGCGGCTGCTGGGCGGGGAACGGAGCCTCCGGGTGGCGGGCCGGCGGGTGACCGTCGTGGGGCTAGGGCGCAGCGGCGTCGCCGCCTGCCGCCTGCTCCGTGCGGCCGGGGCGGTCGTGACGGCGAGCGACCGCAGCCCAGCGGAAGCGCTCGGGGTAGACCTGCAGGCTCTCCGGAGGCTCGGGGTTCGCCTGGAGACGGGCGGGCACCGCCCGGAGACGATCCTGGGCGCGGAGCTCCTGGTGGTGAGCCCGGGGGTGGACCTCCGGATGCCCCTGCTGGCCAAGGCCCGGGAGGCGGGGATCCCGATGCTGAGCGAGGTGGAGCTGGCCTACCGGTCCTGCCAGGCGCGGTTCCTGGGGATCACCGGGACCAACGGGAAGAGCACCACGACCACCCTCGTCGGCCTGATGCTCGAGCGGGCGGGGGTCCCGGTGGTGGTGGCCGGAAACATCGGCACCGCGTTGTGCGATGTCGTGCCGGGGCTCGGCCCAGACCGGTGGGTGGTCGCGGAACTGTCCTCCTTCCAGCTGGAGACGATCGAGATGTTCCGGGCCGAGGTGGCGTGCCTCCTCAACGTCACCCAGAACCACCTGGACCGCTACGCCGATCTCGCCGAGTACCGGGACGCCAAGGCGCGCCTCTTCCTGAACCAGGAGCCCGGGGACTGGGCCGTGCTCAACGCCGACGACCCCCTGGTTCTGGAGGCGGCCGTCTCCGCCCGCGCCCGGCGGGCCCTCTTCAGCCGCACGCACCCCGTCGAAGAGGGGGCGTTCCTGGAGGGAGACCGCCTGCTGCTCCGGCGCGCGGGGGAGACCCGGGAGGTCTGCCGGGTGCAGGACATCCGGATCCGGGGGGTCCACAACCTCGAGAACGCCCTCGCCGCCGCGGTAGCCGCCACGCTGGCGGGGGCGTCGGGCGGGGCGGCCCGGGCGGTCCTGGCCGAGTTCCCCGGCCTCGAGCACCGGCTGGAGCCGGTGGCGGTCCTGGGGGGCGTCCAGTACGTCAACGACTCCAAGGGAACCAGCGTCGGGGCAGTGGTCCGGTCGCTGGAGTCCTTCCCCGCCCGGGTCATCCTCATCGCCGGCGGCCGGGACAAGGGGAGCGACTTCATTCCCCTGCGGGCGGCGGTGGAGGGGCGGGTCCGGGCCCTGGTCCTCATCGGGGAGGCCAGGGAGAAGATCGCCAAGGCGCTCGCCGGGACGGCCCCGGTCCACACCGCCGGCAGCATGGAGGAGGCGGTCCGGCGCGCGGCGGGCCTCGCCGGGCCCGGGGACGTCGTCCTCCTCTCCCCCGCGTGCGCGTCCTTCGACATGTTCCGGGACTTCGAGGACCGGGGGCGGGCCTTCAAGGCGGCCGTCCGGAGCCTGGCGGGGGGCCGGTGAGCGGGCGGGGACACGATCGGCTGCTCTTCACCGCCGTCCTGATCCTGGTGGGGTTGGGGGTCGTGATGGTGTACTCGGCCAGCGCGATCCGGGCCCAGGAACGGTTCGGGGATCCGGCCTTCTTCCTGAAGAAGCAGATCCTCTGGGCCCTCATCGGGGTCACGGGGATGGTCTGGCTGATGGGCCGGGACTACCGGGGTCTCCGGCCCTTCATCCTCCCGCTCCTCTTCCTCGCGTTCGGGATGCTGGTCCTGGTGCTGGTGCCGGGGATCGGGGTCAAGGTGAACGGCGCGCGCCGCTGGCTGCGGCTCCTGGGCTTCTCCTTCCAGCCGGCGGAGCTGGCCAAGCTGGCCCTGGTCGGCTACCTGGCCCGCCTGCTCGCGGACAAGGAGGAGCCCAGGAGCCGCAGCCAGCGGCGCGCGCCGTTCACCTTGACCCCGAGCCCCGGCACCAGCACCAGGACCAGCATCCCGAACGCGAGGAAGAGGAGGGGGAGGATGAAGGGCCGGAGACCCCGG
>JACPAU010000215.1 GCA_016180705.1 Candidatus Methylomirabilota bacterium | reverse complement strand
CCCCACCCAGATCGGGAGGGCCCGCTTCTCATCCACGTCCTTCAGGATGATGATGGGCATGTTGGTGAGCGGGTCCAGGGCGATCCCCCGGACGGTCATCTTGATCATCGTCACCGTCCTCCCTCGCGGGAAGCGGCTGCGAACCCCGGGGCCAGCCTGGCATACGTGGCCGCGAGATGCTCCGGCATCACCTTGGTCTCGGCGGTCACCGGCATGAAGTTCGTGTCCCCGTTCCACCGCGGCACCACGTGCAGGTGCAGGTGATCCGCCATCCCGGCCCCCGCCACCTTCCCCAGGTTCAGCCCGATGTTGAACCCGTCCGCTCGGAGCTCCTCCCGGAGGAGGATCTCGCTCCGCTGCGTCCAGCGCATCAGGTCCAGGAGCTCGTCGGGGGAGCAGTCAGCCAGGCGGCTGCAGTGCCGATAGGGCGCGATGAGCAGATGCCCGGTGTTGTAGGGGTACAGGTTCATCAGGACGTACGTCCATCTCCCCCGGGCCAGGACCAGGCTCGCGCGGTCATCGGTCCCGGCCGCCTTCTCGCAGAGGATGCAGCCCCCCTCCCGGGGACCCGTGATGTAGGCCATCCGCCAGGGGGCCCAGAGGATCTCCATACGCCGGCCATCCGCCGGGACGCCGATCCCGCGCGGCCCCATCTGTCGCCCACTTAGCCGAGCACGATCCGGTAGACCGGGATGGAGCGGACCACGCCTTTAAACTTAGCATCGCCCACATACTCTATCAAGACCTTTTTTTCCAGCACGGGGTCCTGGAAGCTGTAGGTGGAGCCCCGTTCCCCCTCCTGCCGCTCCATCGCGACCGCCTCGGCCAGGCTGTCCACCGTGTCCTGGCTGGCGGCGATGCCGGAGTTGTAGAGCACCCCCGCCCGGTCCACCCAGACGTCCAACGGCTTGCCGGCCCCCGGGAGGGGGACCGCCGGCCTCTCCCCCTCCTCCCCCCCTTCCTCCGGCCCCTTCCCGCCCGACCCGCTCAGGCGCCCGGCGATGTTCACGTGGCGGCCGATCACGGTCGTGTCCATCGCGGTCTCGTCCAGGATGAAGCGGGCGACCTGCGCGCGGCCGGTGTGCAGGCTGATCCCCATCTGGAAGCGGGTCTTCCCCTCCTCGCGGAACCGGGCCATGAGCTCCTGCAGGGCGATGGCGGTCCGGACGGCGTTCAGCTCGTCCTGCTTGCTCACCGTGGTCGCCCCGAAGGTGATCATCACCCCATCGCCCGTGAATTTGTCGATGGTGCCCTGGAAGCGCTTCACGATCCCCGCGAGGGGGTCGAACACCCTGTAGAGGTGCTGGGTCAGTTCCCCCTCGGACACGGCACCCTCCGAGGTCTGGGTGAAGCCCCGGAGGTCGGCGAAGAGGATCGTGACCTTCCGGGCGCTGTTCAGGACCTCCAGGGACTCGTGGAAGCGGTACAGGCGGCCCTCGGCGAAGAGCTGCTTCAGCTGCCGGTCGTCCAGGCCGGGGGGGATCAGGGTGATCCCCTGGCGCAGCAGGTCGATGACCTCCGTGCGCCGGACCGCGTCCACCAGGTCCCGGTAATCGGCCAGCAGCTCCCCCCATCCGCCGCGGCGCTCCGCCCCCTGGCGCAGGGTGCGGTTCCCCCGGAGCTTCTCCCCCGTCCCCTCGAAGTCGGTGACGAGGTAGGTGAGGAGGTGCGGGTTGAAGAGGAGCTTCTGCTCCGTCTTGTCCTCCCCGTACTGCGCGGGAGGGATGGACGACAGCCGCTGGGCCAGCAGCTCCAACAGGCGCGGTTCCCGCCGCGTGAGGCCCGCCCGCAGCCGGTCGCGGCAGATTGTCGAGATCTCCTTGTACTCCGCGAAGGTGACCCGGAACCGTTTGTTCTGGTCGATCAGGACGTTGGCCAGGTTGATCTGCGCGATGCCCGACTCGGTGAGGGGGAGCTGGTCGTCGAAGACGCTCTCGATCAGGTTCTGGTTGAAGTCGTCGCCCAGGTTGTACCGCAGGCGGTCCGGCGCCGTCGTGCGGACGCGCTGCCAGACCAGCCGGTGGGCGTTGCGGTAGAAGCCCCGGAGGAGCGGGTGCATCTGATACCGGATGTGGGCCTTCACCCGGGGGTTCTGGAAGAACTCGTCGATGACCTGCGCGATTTCCTTGGAGTGGGCGAGCCAGAAGAGGTTCAGGAGTCCGAGGCGGCGGTCGTTGGCGATGATGTTGGAGGTGATCTCGGTGAGGAGCTTGAGGTAGGCCCCCTGGGCGTCGTCCCCGCCGGGGCGCGGGCCGGCAGCGAACCGTGGGTCGGGAGCGCGGCGCTCCGCGAGGGACTCGTAGACGCCGGCGACGAAGGCGGCCACCCGGACCTTCAGGCTCGAGTGGAGCTCGACCACCAGGCGGGGGTCACCCCCCGCGAAGGCATGCCCCTCCGGGAGCAGGGGGAGGTCCACGCCGAAGAGTTCGGCCGCTTCCTCCGGCCGCCCCTCGATGAAGCGCGTGACGCGCCTGCCGGCCCCGAGTGCGAAGATGCGCATCCGTGCGTTCGCCGCCCGGCGGCCCTCAGGTGTCCACGAGGGCCTTCAGCTCCTTTCCCGGCTTGAAGTAGGGGACCTTCTTCGCGGGGACGCTCACCGGCTTGCCCGTCTGCGGGTTGCGGCCCTGGCGGGCCTCCCGCCGACGGACCCGGAAGCTCCCGAAGCCCCGCAGTTCCACCTTCCCGTCGGTGGACGAGGCGAGGGCCTGGGCGATGCTCTTGAAGATCGTATCGATGACGACCTCGGTCTCCTTCTTCGTGAGGTTCACCGTCGTGGCCACCCGCTCAACCAGGTCCGCCCGCGTCATGGATGAGTCCTCCCTCGGAACCCAGGGTCCGCCCAGGGACCGGCCGCCCGGCGGCCGCTACGGGAGATGGAGGAGGTATGCGAGGGTGAGGGACGGGCCGGGGCCCGCCAGGCCCCAGGGCTCATTGAACTGCCAGCCGGTGAGGAGGCGCAGGAGGGAAAACCGCGGCCGCTCGATCTGCGTCACCGCCGGCACCCCGGGGATGCCCGCCAGCGCGCCGGCCCGGGCCAACGCGTCCTGCAGGTCCCCGAGCTCGTCCACCAGCCCCAGCTCCTGGGCCTGTCGCCCGCTGAAGATCCGCCCGTCCGCGAGCCGCTCCACCCGCCCCCGCTCGATCCGCCGGCTGTCGGCCACGGCCTGGATGAACTGGTCGTGCACGTCGTCCAGCACGCTCTGCAGGATCCGCCGCTCCTCGGGGGTCAGCTCCCGGGTGGCCGAGGCCAGATCCTTGTAGGCCCCACTCTTGATCACCACGGTCCGGACCCCGATCTTCTGGAGCAACTCGGTGACGTTCGGGATCTGCATCAGGACGCCGATGCTGCCGGTGATGGTGCCGGGGTTCGCCAGAATCCGGTCGGCGGCGCTCGCCACGTAGTACCCGCCCGACGCGGCTAACGAGCCCATGGAGGCCACGACCGGCTTCCCGTGGACCCGGCGGACCTTGAGGAGCTCCTCGTAAATCTCCTGGGACGCCGCTACCCCGCCCCCGGGGCTGTCGATCCGGATGAGGAAGGCCCGGACCGTCGGATTCTGCAGGTGCTGTTCCAGCTGGTCGGTGACCTCCTTGGAATCCGTGATGACCCCGGTGACCTCTACCAGGGCCACCTTGGGTCCCCCGAAGGTCTCCCGGAGGCCGGTCAGGTAGACGACCGCGAAGACGGCCGCGAAGAAGAGGAGGCCCGCTCCCCCCGCCACCGCCAGCGCCCGTACGGCCGATCGCCGTGCCATCCGTCCGCTCCGCCGCCCCCTACCGCCGGCGGAAGTCTCCCTCGTCCTCCTCCGCCGCCGCCCGCGCTTCGCGGTAGGCCCGGAGGCTCAGGCCGATCTTCCGCTCATCGGCGTCCAGCTTGATGATCTTCATGCTCAGCTCGTCCCCCACCTGCACGACGTCCTCCGGCTTGCCCACCCGCCCTTCGCTCATCTCCGAAACGTGGAGGAGTCCCTCGATGCCGTCGGGCAGTTCCACGAAGGCTCCGAAGTCGGTGAGCCGGACGACCTTCCCGGTCACGTCCATGCCGACCCGGTAGCGCTCCGGAACCGTGGTCTGCCAGGGGTCCGGCTGGCACTGCTTGAGGCCGAGGGAGATGCGGCGATTGTGCCGGTCCACGTGCAGCACCAGGGCCTCGACCTTGTCTCCCTTCTTCAGGACCTCGGAGGGGTGGCGGACCCGCTTCGTCCAGGACATGTCCGACACGTGGATGAGGCCGTCGATCCCGTCCTCCAGCTCCACGAAGGCACCGAAATCGGCCAGGTTCCGGACCTTCCCCTCCACCCGGGTCCCCACCGGGTACCGCTCCTCGATGAAGTTCCAGGGGTTGGGCTCCACCTGCTTCATGCCGAGGGAGATCCGCTTGGCCTGCTTGTCGATGTCCAGGACCATCACCTCGATCACGTCGCCGATCGCCACCACCTTGGACGGGTGCTTGATCCGCTGCGTCCAGGACATCTCGGAGATGTGGACCAGCCCCTCCACCCCCGGCTCCAGCTCGACGAAGGCGCCGTAGTCCACCAGGGAGACCACCTTCCCCTTCACCTTGGAGCCCACGGGGAACTTCCGGTCGGACGCCTCCCAGGGGTCCGCCAGGCGCTGCTTGTATCCGAGGGAGATCCGCTCCGTGGTCCGGTCGAACTTCAGGACGACCACCTCGATCTCGTCCCCCACCTGGAAGAGCTCCGTCGGGTGGTTCAGCCGGCCCCAGGACATGTCCGTGATGTGCAGGAGCCCGTCCAGACCCCCCAGGTCCACGAAGGCGCCGTACTCGGTGATGTTCTTGATCTTCCCCCGGAAGACCTTCCCCTCCTCCAGGGTGGCGAGGGTCTGCGTCTTGAGGGCCTTGCGCTCCTCCTCCAGGAGTTCCCGCCGGGAGAGGACGATGTTCCCCCGCTTCTGGTTCAGCTTGATGATCTTCATGGGGAAGGTCTTGCCGATGAGGCGGTCCAGATCCCGCGCCGGGCGGAGGTCCACCTGCGAGCCCGGCAGGAAGGCGCGGACGCCGATGTCCACCATCAGGCCGCCCTTGGTCTTGCCCACGATGGTCCCCTGGACGGCCCCCCCCTGCTCGTAGACCCGGCTGATCTGCTCCCAGATCTTGATCTTCTCCGCCTTCTCCCGGGAGAGGACGATGAGGCCCTCGCTGTCCTCCTTCGACTCGAGGTAGACGTCCACCACGGTTCCGACCTGGACCGCCACCTCCCCCTGGGGGGTGGTGAACTCCTTCAGGGGGACCGTGCCCTCCGACTTGTAGCCGATGTCGATGAGCACCGCGTCGGTCGTGACCTCCACGACCCGTCCCCGCACGATCTCCCCCTCGGCGATGTCCTTGAAGGTCTGGTCGTAAATCGTCTGCATCTCCGCCGTCAGGTCGGCCGAGCGGGGATCGTAGTCCGGGTCGGTCGGGGGGAGCGAGCCTTTAGGCATTCTCATGGGCCGTAGCGCGGGCATCTGCAGCGGGACCTCCTCCAAGGTTAGAGTGAAGGGCTCTCCGTCGGGACCCTCGTTGGCGCCAAGGATGCGCCCGCCTGCAGGCGGGCGATCGCCGCCATGATCTCCTGGCTGACCGCCTCGTACCGGTGGGGCTCCTCCCCCGCCGCCGGGGGGAACCGGAGGGGCGGCCC
>JACPAU010000214.1 GCA_016180705.1 Candidatus Methylomirabilota bacterium | reverse complement strand
CGTAGCGGATCTCGGCGGCGGTCTCCGAGGCCGCAAGGGACAGGACGCGCGCGACCCGCACGGGCCGCCGGGATTCGAGGGGCCCGCGCCAGTCGGTGACGCCCCGGGCGAAGAGCCTGGCGGGGGGGGCTTCCCCTCGCGCCCGGGCCGACCAGTAGGAGAGGACGGTGGCCTCCGGGGAGCCCTGACCGGCCACGGGCAGGACCGAGCAGATCGCGCCCATCGCCGGCGCCTGAAGACCTGTGGCCTCGCGGGCCGCGGCCTCCGCTTCGGCCGTCCGGCCCTCACGGCGGGCCAGGAGGACGACACGGCCGAGGATCCGGCCGAGCAGGTAGCGGTCGCCGGGGGCGAGGCAGCGCGCCTCGGCTCCCTGGACCAGGGAGGGCGGGAACAGTTCGGCGGCCCGCCTGTACCACCGCAGCGCTTCGGCCGGTCTCCCCGTGGCGGAGAGGAGATCCCCCAGAGTTCCGTAGAACTCGAGGCGGGAGGCCGGGTCCAGGGCGATGGCCCTGCGCAGGGCCGCCTCCGCCTCTGCCAGCCGACCTGCCGCCCACAGCATGCGGCCGAGGTGGAAGGCGGATTCCCCGTCGCTCGGGTTGAGGCGGGCGGCCGCCGCCATCTCAACCACCGCCTCCCCTGCCTTCCCCCGGAGCAGGGCCACCTCCCCCAGCCACCGCCCAGGCGCGTACCAGAAGGGGTTGAGCCGGCGGGCGGCGCGGAACGCCTCCTCCGCGTCGTCCAGCGCGCCCTGGGCGAGCGCGGCGCGCCCCTCCTGCTGGAGGGAGACGGCGAAGGAGCGGGTCGCCCCCAGGAGGAAGACCCCCACCGCGGCGAGCCCCGCGGCGGCGTGCAGGACCCGGGCGGGGAGCCGGGAGGGGGCCCCCTCGCCGGTCTCCCCCGCGTCCCCGGTCGCCCAGACGGCTCCCAGCAGGAGGGAAAGGGGGAGGGCAATGGCCGGGAGGCTCCAGTCGATATCGAGGAGGGCATGCGTGGCCGAGGCGAGAACGGCCGCGGCGATGCCGAGGCGCAGGGGGGCCTCGTCCTGCCCCTCCCGGATGGCCCGCAGCGCGCGGCGCACGCTCAGGCCGAACCCCAGGAGGACCAGGGCCGTGAAGGGGAGGCCCGTCTCGGCGGCGAACTCCAGCCAGGCGTTGTGGGCGTAGCGGCCCGTGACGTAGGGGACCTGCTGGTAGCGGCCCAGGACGAGGGGGAAGGTCCCGGGCCCCGTCCCGAGCAGCGGATGATCCCGGATGATCCCCGCCGTCCAGGTGTAGACGAGTTGGCGCCAGTGGAAGGATGGCTCGGCCGTGCCGCTCGTGAGGGCGGTGGAGAGGGAGGCCCACCGGCCGAACCCCGCCGGTCCCTCCCACAGCGCGACCCCGGCGGCCAAGGCCACGAGCGCAGCCGCCGCGCAGGCCGCCGCCCGCCGGCCGCCACCGGGGAGGAGGCGGACGGCCCCCGCCGCGAAGCAAACGAGGCCGACGGCGGCCGCCAGGATCCCGCCGCGGGAGCGCGTCCCGACCAGGGCGGCGGCAAGTAGGACGACCCCGGCGCCCCATGCCCACCTCCCGGCCTGACTGCGGACGGTGGCCGCCAGCCCTGCAGCGCAGAAGGCGGCGAGGAGGAGGAAGCCCGCAAGAGCATTGCTGGTGGGGAACGGCCCCCGCAGCGGGGTGGCGGACAGGGAGGCCACGGCGGCCGCCAGGATCCCCGTGCCGGCCAGGGTTCCCGCCAGGGCCGCCCGGTGCGAGGGCACGGCACAGACGTGGCGCGCGAGGAGGCCCGCCATGAGGTAGACGGCGAAGAGGAGCAGGGCCTGCAGCGTGAGCTCCAGGTACACCGAGCGCCAGGCGGAGGCGACGAGCAGGAGGAGGCCCAGCAGGAACGGCCAGCGGGGGGAGAAGACCGGAGAGGCGGCGGGGAGTACGCCTGCGACCAGCGCCACCAGCGTCACGACCCCGAGCGCCGCGGAAAGCAGACTCTGGGCTACGGGGTGAAGACCGGCCTGCAGGAGGGGAAGCCCCGCCGCGATGGTGAGGAGAGCCAGGAGGAGGACTTGGGCGACAGGGGCTCGCCTAGGCGTCACCCGCGGCCTCCTCCGTCCGCGTCGAGGCGCCCCGCGGGCGCTCCAGTCCGTACTTCTTCAGGCGGTAGCGGAACGACCGGAAGTTGATTCCGAGGATCTGGGCGGCCTTCGTCTGGACGCCCCCGGCCTTCTCCAGCGCCTCCAGGAGGAGCTTCCGCTCCACCTGGGAGACCACGTCCTCCAGGTTCAGGCCCTCGGGGGGGATGCTGGACGGGGCGAGCGCTGCTGCGGGGGCCGCCTCCGTCGCCTGCCACGTCCGGATCTCGTCCGGGAGGCTCGGTGCGGTCAGGACCTCGGACTGCTCGAGCGCGATGGCCCGCTCCAGGGCGTTCTCCAGCTCGCGGACGTTGCCCGGCCAGGGGTAGCGGGCGAGGCTGGCCATCGCCTCCGGGCTCACCGGCTTGACCGGCCGGCGGTTCCGCTGGCAGAAGCGGATCACGAAGCTCTCCACCAGGAGGGGGATGTCCTCGGGTCGCTCGCGCAGGGGCGGCAGGTGCATCGGGATCACGTTGAGCCGGTAATAGAGGTCTTCCCGGAAGGCCCCCTTCCGGATGAGGTCGGGGAGGTGCTTGTTGGTGGCCGCGATGACGCGGACGTCCACCCCGATGTCCTCCGTCCCCCCCACGCGCCGGAAGGCCCGGTCCTGGAGGACCCGCAAGAGCTTGACCTGGAGCGGGAGGCTCATCTCCCCGACCTCGTCCAGGAAGAGGCTGCCGCCGTGCGCGGCCTCGAAGAGGCCGGCCTTGGTGGCCACGGCACCCGTGAAGGCGCCCTTGACGTGGCCGAACAGCTCGCTCTCCAGGAGCTGCTCCGGGATGGCGCCGCAGTTGATGGCCATGAAGGGCTTCGCCGCCCGGTCGGAGTGCCGGTGCAGGGTGCGGGCCACCAGCTCCTTCCCGGTCCCGCTCTCCCCCGTGATGAGGACGGTCCCGGCCACGTTGGCGACCTTGCTGATGACCTTGTAGACCTCCACCATCTTGGGGCTCCGGCCGATCAACCCCGCGATGGCCGGCGCCGGCTCTTCCGCCTCGGTCGCCGGCGCGGCGGCGGCCGCCGCCCGCAGCCGGTGCGCCTCCAGGGCGCGGGTCACTACCCCCTTGATCTCCTCCACCCGGAACGGCTTGGTCACGTAATCGAACGCGCCCTGCTGCATGGCCTCGATGGTGGACGACGCGGAGGCGAACGCGGTGATGAGGACGACCGGGATCTCCGGGTCCATCTTGCGCAGGCCGCTGAGGAGGCCGACCCCGTCCAGCTGGGGCATGCGGATGTCGGAGATGACCAGGTCGAAGGGGCCCTCGCGGACCAGGCGCAGCGCCTCCCGGCCGTTGGCGGCCGCCACCACCCGGTGTCCCTCCCGCTCGAGGAGGATCGAGAGGAAGTCCCGCATCCCGGCCTCGTCGTCCACCACCAGGATCCGGGCGCCGCTGTCCTTGCCGCTGCCCATCGGTTCCCGCTCCCGCTCAGGCCAGGCGCTTCAGGACGACCCGGAAGGTCGCCCCCTCGCCCGGCCGGTTTTCCACCTCGATCCGTCCGCCCAGCTCCTCCACGACCCGCCGCGCGATGGAGAGCCCGAGACCCGTGCCTGTCTCCTTCGTGGTGAAGAAGGGCTCGAAGATCCGGTCCAGGTTCTCCTCCGGCCGGATGCCGCCGCCGGTGTCGGCGAACTCCACGGCCACCGTGGGGTGGTCGGGGTCCGCGGAGAAATCCCGGACCACGACGCGGAGGGTCCCGCCCTCCGGCATCGCCTCCACGGCGTTCAGGGAGATGTTCCAGAACACCTGGCGGAGTTGATCGTCGTCCGCCGACACCACGACGGGCGCCTCCGGGGGCGTGAAGTCCATCACGACCTCGGCCCCGGTCCGCTCCCGCTGCTTGAGGAGAAGCACCGTCTCCTCCAGGCAGGTGATGAGCTCGCACTCCTTCCGGAGCGGGGTCCGGGGCCGGACGAAGTCCAGGAACTGGCCCGTGATGAGCTTCAGGCGGTCCGCCTCCCGCAGGATGATGTCCACCAGCTGGCGGTTCTGCCCCTGCGGCTGCATCTCCTCCTGCAGAACCTGGATGGAGCCGCTGATGGCGGCGAGAGGGTTGCGGATCTCGTGGGCGATGCTGGCCGCCAGCTGCCCGACGGCCGCCAGCCGGTCGGCCCGGCGGAGCTGCTCCTCGATCCGCTTCTTGTCCGAGAGGTCCTGGAAGACCGCCACCAGGCCCCGGACCCGGCCCTCCTGGTCCCAGAGGGGGGAGAGGCTGATCCCCGCCGGGATGCGCACCCCGTCCCGCCGCACCACCGTCA
Source organism: Candidatus Methylomirabilota bacterium (assembly GCA_016180705.1). Classification (GTDB taxonomy): domain Bacteria; phylum Methylomirabilota; class Methylomirabilia; order Methylomirabilales; family JACPAU01; genus JACPAU01. The sequence continues at coordinate 1,295 of JACPAU010000214.1, read as the reverse complement.
CCTCCCCCGCCGCCAACGCCGGCGGCGGGCCGCCCCCGCTGACGAAGGCGGCCACGCCCGGGACCTCGGCGAACCCGGCCGCCTGGTACGGCCGGTCCCGGACCTCCGCCTCCCCGTACCCCGTGATGGCCTCGGCCGCCCGGTTGAAGGCGACGATCCGGCCCGCCGCGTCCAGCGTCATGAGGCCGCTCGGGACGTTCGCCACCACGTCCCGGTGTAGCGACTCGAGGGCCCGGAGGTCGAGGCTGCGCTCCTCCAGGCGGCGGGCGGTCTCGCGGAGGCGCTCCGCCAGGTGGCTGCTCAGGAGCGCGACCAGGAAGAAGCCGGCGATGTTGATGAAGACCTGGAAGGCCAGGTACGTCTGGGCCCGGGCCGGCGCCCCCGTCGCCACGGCCGGTAGGACCCCGTAGAACTCCAGGTTGATGAGGCCGCCGTAGAGGATGCTCGCCACGCTGGCCATGCCCAGCCCGCCCCGCCGCCCGAGGAGGGTGGCGGCGGCGAAGATGGGGAAGATGTAGACGAAGGTGAAGGGACTGTCCTTCCCCCCCGACACGTGCACGAGCCCGGTGCTGACCAGGATGTCCACGGCCACCTGGCAGAAGCAGAAGAGGATCAGGTTGCGGACCCGGGGGAGCGCGACCGTATAGAGGAGACTGAGCAGGAAGACGAAGGCGATGATGGCGAAGAGGGGCTCGGGCGGGAAGGGGGGATCGGCCCGGAGCTGGATCACCACCGCCGAGCCCAGGAAGAGGGCGACCACGGCGAGCCGGAGGCCGACGAGCCACTTCAGGCGCGTCAGCATCTCCGCCCGGGAGGTCCCCCGGTCCCTCAGCGCTTCCATCTTCCCCCCGAGACGAAAAGAGGCGGCCCGGGGGCCGCCTCCGGGGTGCCACGGGCCCGCGGCCGGCCCCTAGCGGCCGACGACCGTGACCAGCTTGAAGATCGGCAGGTACATGGCGATGACCACGCCGCCGATCACGACCCCGAGGAAGACCATCAGCAGCGGCTCGAGCAGGGAGGTGAGATTGGCGACCGCCACGTCCACCTCCTCGTCGTAGAAGTCGGCGATTTTGCTCAGCATGGCGTCCAGCGCCCCGGTCTGCTCCCCGACGGCGATCATCGAGACGACCATGGGGGGGAAGACCCCGGAGGCCTTCAGCGGCTCGGCGATGGTCTTCCCCTCGGCGATGCTGGCGCGGGTCTTCATGACCGCCTCCTCGACCACCTTGTTCCCCGCGGTCCGGGCGGTGATCTCCAGGCCGTCCAGGATGGCCACGCCGCTGGAGATCAGGGTC
>JACPAU010000213.1 GCA_016180705.1 Candidatus Methylomirabilota bacterium | reverse complement strand
GGTGAAGATGGCCATCTCGCCCGACTGGAGGAGTCGGAAAGAGCCCCCGACGGCCTCCGGGAGCCGGACGATGATGCCGGCGAAGATGAGCAGGGAGATCCCGTTGCCGATCCCGCGCTCCGAGATGAAGATGGCCATCTCGCCCGACTGGAGGAGCCGGAAGGAGCCCCCGACGGCCTCCGGGAGCCGGACGATGATGCCGGCGAAGATGAGCAGGGAGATCCCGGTGCCGATCCCGCGCTCCGAGATCTGCTCCCCCAGCCACATGAGAAAGATGGTCCCCGCCACCAGCGTGAGCGCGGCAATCCGGCGGGCCAGCAGCTGCAGGACGATGGAGGCGCCGATGTAGGGCACGATGCCCAGGGCGAAGACCGAGAGCCGCCGGAGCGCCCCGCCCGAGAAGAGGTCCAGGAAGCCGAAGAGGGTCCCCCCCACCTGGTCGAAGAGAGCCGTGAGCGCCTCCGCGTCGATCCCGGGGGTGGGGACGTGGGAGCCGAGCCGGTACACGATGAGGAGCAGGCAGGTGAAGATGACCCGCTTGCGGAGTTCCGGGACCCGGAAGATGTTGGCCGCCTGATTGATCATGCCCCGATGACCACCGCCGTGCCCCCCGCCGCCGCGATTTTCTCCGCCGCGCTCCGGGAGAAGCGGTGGGCCTGCACCGTGAGCGCCTTCGTGATGGTCCCCTCCCCCAGCACCTTCACCCCATCCCGCAAGGCCGCGATCAGGCCCCGCTCGAGGAGGGTCTGGGGGGTCACCGCACTGCCGCCCTCGAAGCGCGCCTCCAGGGTCCCGACGTTGATGCAGGCGTAGGTCTTCCGGAAGGCGTTGGTGAACCCGCGCTTGGGCAGCCGGCGGGTCAGGGGCATCTGCCCCCCCTCGAACCAGGGGCGCAGCCGCGGGCCCGACCGGGCCTTCTGCCCCTTGTCGCCCCGGCCGGAGGTCTGGCCGTGCCCAGACCCCGCGCCCCGGCCGACCCGCTTGCGGCCGCGCCGGGACCCCGGGGACGGCCGCAGTGTGTGGAGTCGCACCCCGTTTTCTCCCGCGGGAAGCGCTTCAGCGTCCCCCCGCCTCCACCCGCACCAGGTGCCCCACCCGCGCCAGCATCCCCCGGAGGACGGGGGTGTCCCGGCGCGTGACCGTCTGCCGGATCCGGCGCAGGCCCAGCGCCCGGACCACGGCCCGCTGCTCCCGGGGGTAGCCGATGACGCTCCGCACCAGCGTGATCCGCACCGGGCCCGTCGCCTCAGGCACGGGTCCCCTCCGCGGCCTGCGCCTGCCCCTCCGCGGCCTGCGCCTGCCCCTCCGCGGTCCGCCCCCGGAGCCGGGCCACGTCCTCCGGGGCCCGCATCTGCCGGAGCCCCATGAGCGTGGCCTTGGCCACGTTGTGGGGGTTGTTGCTTCCCAGGGACTTGGAGAGGACGTTGCGGACGCCGGCCGCCTCCAGGATGGCCCGGGCCGCCCCGCCCGCCACGATCCCGGTCCCGGGGGCCGCCGGCTTCAGGACCACCCGCCCCGCGCCGTACCTCCCGACGATCTGGTGGGGCAGGGTCTGGCTCATGAGGGGAATCGCGATCAGGTCCTTCTTGGCCGCCTCGATCCCCTTCCGGATCGCCTCCGGCACCTCGTTGGCCTTCCCCAGGCCGAGCCCCACGTGCCCCGCCATGTCCCCGACCGCCACCAGGGCGCTGAAGGAGAACCGCCGGCCCCCCTTCACCACCTTGGCGACGCGGTTGATGTCGATCACCCGCTCCACCAGGTTCAGCCCTTCGACGCTGATCCTCGCCACGCCTTTTTCCTCCGTCGCCCTAGAACTGGAGCCCCTTCTCCCGAGCCCCCTCGGCGAGGGCCTTTACCCGGCCGTGGAAGCGGTACCCGCCGCGGTCGAAGACCACCTGGCGGATCTGGGCGGCCAGCGCCCGCTCGGCCAGGAGCACCCCCACCTGCTTGGCCTGCGCGGTCTTCTTCCCCACCTTCCCCTCGCCCTTGAGCTCGGGGGACAGGGTGGAGGCGGCCGCCAGCGTCCGCCCCTCGAGGTCGTTGACGATCTGGGCGTAGATGTGGCGGGCGCTCTTGAAGACCGACAGGCGCGGCCGGTCCGGGCGGCCCACCACCTTCTTGCGGACCCGGCGGTGCCGCTTGTCGCGCGCGAGGGCGATGGCTCCGGCGTTCCCCATGCTAGGCACCCGTCTTCCCGGCCTTGCGCCGGATCCGCTCCTCCAGGTACTTGATCCCCTTCCCCTTGTAGGGCTCCGGCTTCCGGAAGGCGCGGATCTTCGCCGCCACGGCCCCCACCAGCTGCTTGTCCACACCGGAGACGGTGATGAGGGTCTGGTTCTCCACCTCCACCGCGATGCCCGCGGGGAGCGCGAAGACGACCGGCCGCGAGTACCCGACCGAGAGGGTGAGCGTCCGCGCGCCCGCGGCGGCCCGGTAGCCCACCCCCACCAGCTCCAGCTTCCGGCTGAAGCCCCGCGTCACCCCGGTCACCATGTTGGCCACCAGCGCCCGGGCCAGGCCGTGCAGGGCTCGGTGCCGCTTCTCGTCGGACGGGCGGCGGCAGACGACCTTCCCCCCCGCGACCTCCACCGAGATGTCCGGGGGGATCGGCAGGCTCAGCTTGCCCTTCGGCCCCTCCACGTGCACGGTGCGGTCCTGGACCGCGACCTTCACCTTCTCCGGGATCGCCACTGGTAGCCGCCCTATGCGCGACACGCCTCCCCCCTACCAGACCGCGAAGAGGACCTCGCCCCCCACCCGCTGCTCCCGGGCCGCCCGGTCGGTCATGACACCCTTCGGGGTGGAGACGATGGCCACGCCCAGCCCACTCCGCACCCGGGGAAGCTTCCCCACCCCGGCGTAGACCCGCAGGCCCGGGCGGCTGACCCGCTGGATGTCGGTGATCACCCGCGCGTTTTCCGGGCCGTACTTCAGGTAGAGGCGGAGGACGCCCTGCGGACTCCCCTCGATCAGCCGGTAGTTCCGGATGAAGCCCTCGTCCTTCAGGACGCGGGCGATGGCGACCTTGAGCCGCGAGGTCGGGATGTCCACCCGGTCGTGCAGCGCCCGGCTCGCGTTCCGGATCCGGGTCAGCATATCCGCAATGGGGTCGGTCATGCTCATGCGCGCTCCGCGCCGGGCGGGCCCCGGGCCCGCCGCTACCAGGAGGCCTTGATGACGCCCGGGATCTCCCCCCGGAGGGCGAGCATCCGGAAGCAGATGCGGCACATCTGGAACCGCCGGAGGTAGCCCCGCGGCCGCCCGCAGATCCGGCAGCGGTGGTACTTCCGGACCTTGAACTTGGGCTCCCGCTGCGCCTTGAGGATCAGCGACTTCTTCGCCATGCCGCTCCCGTCCGCCCGGCTACTTCCGGAAGGGGAAGCCGAGCTGCTGCAGCAGCGCCCGGCCCTCCTCGTCCGTCCGGGCGCTCGTCGCGATGCAGATGTCCATGCCCCGGGTGGCGTCCACCTTGTCGTAGCGGATCTCGGGGAAGATGAGCTGCTCCCGGACCCCCAGGGCGTAGTTCCCGCGGCCGTCGAAGGAGGCGGGCGGCAGCCCCTTGAAGTCCCGGATCCGGGGGAGGGCCACGCTCAGCAGGCGGTCCAGGAACTCGTACATCCGGTCCCCCCGCAGCGTGACCTTCGCCCCGATCGCCATCCCGGCCCGGAGCTTGAAGCCAGCCTCCGCCTTCTTCGCCCGGGTGACCACCGGTCGCTGGCCCGTGATGGCGGCCAGCTCCTCCACGGCGGCGTCGATCACCTTGGGGTTCCCCACCCCCTCCCCGAGCCCCATGTTCAGGACGACCTTCTCCAGCCGGGGGACCCGGAGCGGGTTGGCGTACCGGAACTCCTTCATGAGCGCTGGGACGATTTCCTGCCGGTACCGCTCCCGGAGGCGCGGCGGGACGGCGGGGGCCGCGGGGGCGGCAGGCGCCGCCGGTGCGGCGGGCGCGGGCTTCCCCTTCCCCTCCGGCTTCCCCTTTCCCTCCCGCTTTCCCTTTTTCTCCGCCGGCTCCGCCATCAGTCGATGATCTCCCCGCAGGCCTTGCAAACCCGCACCTTCCGGCCGTCCGCCAGGAACGAGCGCCCCGTCCGGACCGCCTTGTCGCACTTCGCGCACACCACCAGGACGTTCGAGACGTGCAGGGGATTCTCCCGCTCCAGGATCCCCCCCTGCTGACTCGCCCGGCCCGGCTTGGTGTGGCGCTTGACCAGGTTGACCCGCTCCACCAGGAGGCGCTGGGTCTTCGGGATGACCCGGATCACCTTCCCCCGCTTCCCCTTGTCCTTCCCGGCGATGACCTGGATCAGGTCGTTCTTCCGCACCGGCAGGACGTCGAACTTGGCCATGGCTGCCCCGCGCCTCCTAATAGAAACGTCATAAATCGTGTCACACAGCGTCCGGGTGGCGCCGGATGCCGCCCAGGACCCCCGTAGCGGAGGGGGGGCCCATCGGCTCCTGGCCGATGGGGGGAACCACGGGGGGGTTCCCCAGGGGGGTCGGGGGCCGGGGCGGCGCCGGCGCCAGGACCCGGACGGTGTCACATCGTTCTGTCGGTTGCATTAGATCACCTCGGGGGCCAGGGACACGATCTTCATGAAGCGGTGCTCCCGGAGCTCGCGGGCGACCGGGCCGAAGATCCGCGTCCCGACCGGGTCGTTGTGCTCGTTGATGAGGACGGCGGCGTTCCGGTCGAACTTGATGTAGGAGCCGTCCAACCGTCGGTGCTCCTTCACCGTTCGGACCACCACCGCCTTGACCACCGCCCCCTTCTTCACGGTTCCTTCCGGGACCGCCTCCCTCACGTTGGCGACGATGACGTCCCCGAGGCGCGCGTACCGCTTGGCCGACCCCCCCAGGACCTTGATGAGGGAGATGCGTTTGGCCCCGGAGTTGTCCGCCACGTCGAGGATGGTCCTGAGCCCGATCATCGCCTGGATCCCGTCCGCGGGCGGGCCGCCCGCGCGCCTCCACCCACCATCCTCCGGCCGCGCCTAGACGGCCTTCTGGACGATCTGCACCACGCGCCACCGCTTGTCCCGGCTGAGCGGCCGGGTCTCCATGAGGAGGACCCGATCCCCCACCTTGCAGGTGTTCGCCTCGTCGTGGGCCTTCACCTTCGTCCGGTGCCGGACCAGCTTGTCGTAGTCCGGATGCCGGTAGACCCGCTCGACGGCCACGACCACCGTCTTCTGCATCCGGTCGCTCACGACCGTCCCCACGACCGTCTTCCGGCGTCCGCGCGGCTCCCCGGTCATGGCTCTCCCCCCCCGGCGGCGCGCGGGCGCGCGGACGCTTCGGCCGCGCCGGCCGTCCTGGCGCGCTCCCGGAGCACGGTGGCGACCCGGGCTAACTCCCGGCGGAGCAGGCGGATCCGCATGGGGTTCTCAATCTGGCTCACGGAGGCGCGCAGCCGGAGCTTGAACAGCTCCTCCCGGAAGCCGCGCGCCTTCTCCTCGAGCTCCGCATCGGTCAATTCCCGCAGTTCCTGGGCCGTCATGCCGTTACTCCGCGAGCCGCCGCCGGGCCACGAACCGGGTGGCGATGGGGAGCTTGTCCGCCGCGAGGCGCATGGCCGCGCGGGCCTCCCCCTCCGTCACCCCCTCCATCTCGTACAGGATCCGGCCGGGCTTCACCACGGCGACCCAGCCCTCCGGAGCCCCCTTCCCCTTCCCCATCCGGGTCTCGGCCGGCTTGGCCGTAACCGGCTTGTCGGGGAAGACCCGGATCCAGACCCGGCCGCCCCGCTTCACGTAGCGGGTGATGGCCCGCCGGGCCGCCTCGATCTGCCGGTTGGTGATCCAGGCCGCCTCCAGCGCCTT
>JACPAU010000212.1 GCA_016180705.1 Candidatus Methylomirabilota bacterium | reverse complement strand
CTGGGGTGAGGGGGCACCGGCGGGAGGGACCCGTGGTTCGACTCCAGTGCGCGTCCTGCGTGCGGCCCGCCGCGCCCGGCGCGGAGAGGCCATAGGAGCGGCCGGTGCGGGAGCGTCCCCTCGTTCTGGTGGTGGACGACGATGAGAACCTCCTCGAGCTGGTCCGGGACATCCTGGCCGGCCGGAAGATCGACGCCGTGACCGCCACCAACGGGTTCGAGGGGGTGGAGCTGGCGCGCGAGCGGCGCCCCGACCTCGTCGTCCTCGATGTGATGATGCCGGGGCTGGACGGGTACAAGACCTGCGCGCTCCTGAAACAGGATGCCGACCTGAAGGGGATCCCTGTCCTCATGTTCACGGCGGGCGAGGCGGTGAAGTTCAACGAGCGCGCCTTCCAGGCGGGCGCCGCATTCTGCCTCGCCAAGCCCTTCGAGGCGCGCCCCTTCATCAGCCTCGTGGAGCTGGCCTTGAGCCGCGCCCGGACCTACGTCCCCCCCGCCGAGCCTGAGCGGCGCCGGCGGGCTTTTCCACGCTTCCAGGCCCGGTACTCGGTCACGGCCCGGGCCACCGGCGGCATGGCCGAGCGGCAGGAGGTCGTGGGTCTCAGCGGGAACATCAGCGCCGGGGGCCTCCTGTGCACGCTGCCCGAGCGCTTCTCGGTCATGACGCCGCTCTCCCTCCGGGTGGAGACTCCCGCCGGGCCCGTGGCGATCGCCGGGAGCGTGACGTGGTGCGGGTCCTCCGCGGGCCGCCGCGCCGGGCCCATCCCCCACGGCCTCCGCGTCCTCCAGTTCCGGACCCCCGACGACGCCGCCCGCTGGCGGAAGCTCCTCAACGCCCTGGAGGAGGCCGCCCAGCCCGAGCGCGAGGGGAGGACATGAGGCCGGCCGCTGCCCTGCTCCTCCTCGTCCTCCTCCCGGCCTCTGCGGTGCCCGCCGCCCCGCCGCCGGCCCCGTCCGGGGCAGAGGACCTCCCCCCGCTCGAGCGGCTGGAGATCTTCACCCCCGGGGAGCCCACGCTGCTCCTCTCCAGGGACGGGGAGCCCTTTGCCACCCTCACCCAGGAGCACCGGGTCTTCGTCCCCCTTGCCCGGATCCCCCGGGTGCTGCGGGAGGCGGTCATCGCCACCGAGGACTCCCGCTTCTACCGCCACGGGGCCCTGGACTGGACGGCCATGGCGCGCGCCGCGCTCAGCAACCTGGCGGCGGGCCGCCTCCGGGAGGGGGGGAGCACCATCACCCAGCAACTGGCCAAGACCCTGTTCCTGAGCCCGGAGCGGACGCTCCGGCGGAAGTGGCAGGAGATCCGCCTGGCCCAGAAGATCGAGGAGCGCTACGGCAAGCAGAAGATCCTGGAGCTCTACCTGAATGCCGTCTACTTTGGGCACGGCGCGTACGGGGTCGAGGCGGCGTCCCGGACGTACTTCAGCAAACCGGTGCGGGCGCTGACGCTCCCGGAGGCGGCGCTGCTGGCGGGGCTCATCCGGGCGCCGGGCCTCTACTCCCCCTTCCTCGACCCCCCCCGGGCCAGGGCGCGGCGGGATCACGTCCTGCAGCGGATGGTGGAGGAGGGCTTCCTGAAGGCGCCCGCCGCCCGGGCGGCGGCGCGGACGGCGGTGCGGGTTGCCCCGCTCTTCAAGGGCCGGGGGACCGCCCCGCACTTCGTGGACTTCGTCCGGGAGGTGCTGGAGGAGCGCTACGGGACCGCCGTCCTCGCGCGCGGCGGGCTCCGGGTGAGGACCACGCTCGACCTCGCGCTCCAGCGGCAGGCTCTCGAGGCGGTCCGGACGGGGGTGGCGGGCGCCGTGGCAGCCCTGGCCGCACCTCCGCGGCGCCCGGCCTCCCCTGCGGCGCCGGCCGGGGAGGGGGAGGGGCCGGCCCTGGAAGGGGCGCTGGTGGTTGTGGAGCCCGCCACGGGCGCGATCCGGGCGATGGTGGGCGGGACGGAGTACGGGCGGAGCCAGTTCAACCGGGCGGCCCAGGCGCGGCGGCAGCCGGGCTCGGCCTTCAAGCCCCTCGTCTTCGCGGCGGCGTTCGAGCGAGGGGTCAGCCCCGCCGACCTCCTCGAGGACGCCCCCGTCCGCTATCCCAAGGGCGTCGGGAAGCGGCGGCGGGCCTGGACGCCCGAGAACCACGACCACCTCTACCGGGGTCCGGTCACGGTGCGCCGGGCGCTCGAGGAGTCCATCAACGTCCCCACGGTCCGCCTCCTGGAAGCCATCGGCGTGGATGCGGTCCTCGACGTGGCCCGCCGGCTCGGGATCCAGAGCCCCCTGCGGCGGGAGTACGCCCTCGCCCTCGGGGTCTCCGAGGTGACGCTCCTGGAACTGACCGCCGCGTACGCCGCGTTGGCCAACGGCGGGAACCGGGTGGCCCCGCATGCCATTCTCCGCGTGGAGGGGCCGGGTGGGGTTCTGCTGGAGGAGCACCGGCCGGCGGTCGAGCCGGTTCTCAAAGCGGAAGTCGCCTACCTCGTTACGTCGCTCCTGGAAGGGGCGGTGGAGCGGGGGACGGGGCAGAAGGCCCGGCTCCCCGGCCGCCCGGTCGCGGGGAAGACCGGCACCAGCCAGGAGGCCGCCGACCTCTGGTTCCTGGGCTACACGCCCGAGCTGGCGGCGGGCGTGTGGATCGGCTACGACGTGCCGCGCTCCCTGGGGCGGCACGAGACGGCCGGCCGCCTCGCCGCGCCGGTCTGGGCCGACTTCGTGCGCCGGGCCCTGGGGGAGCGTCCCGCCGCCCCCTTCCCCGTGCCCGAGGAGGTCTTCTTCCTCGAGGTGGATCCCCGGACCGGGACGCCGGCGTCCCCGGGCAGTCCGGGGGCGGTCCGGGAAGTCTTCCTCCGGGGAAGCGAGGCCGCAGGCGGGCCGCCGCCGGCCGAGGCCGTGCGGGACGAGCCGGAGGCGCCGGCCGAGGGGAACGAAGGGGGAGCGGGGGGAACGCCTGTGAGCGGGACCGAGCGGTCCGGGAGGGAATGAGATGCCGGGAGCGTTTGCATGGTGGGGGAGCGTGGCGCTGACGCTCGCCGCTCCCGCACTGGCCGTTGCCCAGGCGCCGGCCCGGACGGGGCCGGTCTTCGCCACCCTGAAGACCAGCATGGGCGTCATCGTGGTCCGCCTCTACGAGGACAAGGCCCCGACCACGGTGGGGAACTTCGTGGGGCTCGCGAGCGGGACCAAGGAGTGGACGGATCCGAAGACGGGGAAGCCGGTGACCCGGCCCCTGTACAGCGGAACGGTGTTCCACCGGGTGATCCCGAACTTCATGATCCAGGGGGGCGATCCCCTCGGGACCGGAGCGGGCGGCCCCGGCTACCGGTTTGCGGACGAGTTCCACCCGGACCTGAAGCACGGCAAGGCCGGCGTCCTGTCGATGGCCAACGCCGGCCCGAACACCAACGGGAGCCAGTTCTTCATCACCCACCGGGCCACGCCCTGGCTGGATGGCCGGCACACCGTCTTCGGGGAGGTGGTGGAGGGGATGGACGTGGTCGAGGCGATCGGCCGGGTGCCCCGCGACGCCCGCGACCGGCCCCTCAAGCCGGTCGTGCTCGAGGAAATCCTGATCGGTCGGGGGGCGCCGGCGCGCTGAGGCCCCTCATCGGCCTCGGGACGCGAACGCGGGGGGAACGGGGGCCATGCGGGGCGAGGCGCGGGAGCAGGCGATGGCCGTAGCGCTCGTCCTGGCCCGCGTGTTCACCGGGTACTGGTTCCTCTCGTCGGGGCTCCGGAAGATCGCGAGCGGCTACCTGGCGGGCGGCGTGCTCCTCCAGCAGCTGGAGCGGTTCGCGGCCGACACCTCCCACGGCTGGTACGCCGCCTTCCTGCGCGGGGTGGCGATTCCGATCGAGCCCGCCCTGGCCGTCGCGGTGTCGCTCGGGGAGATGTTCTGCGGCCTCGGCCTCCTCTTCGGCCTCTTCACCCGGCCGGCGGCCGCGGCCGGGATCTTCATGGTGACGAACTACCTCTTCGCCCAAGGCTGGTGGGTCCCGGCCAGCGGCCTGGACAAGGCCTTCATCGTCCTGCTCCTGGTGGTCCTGTTGGGGGACGCGGGGCAATTCTTCGGGCTGGACGGGCGGTGGTGGCCGGCCCGCCTCCGGAGGCCGTAGGCCCCTACTTCTCCAGCACCACGAGCTGGCCCGCCAGGTGGGCCGGGTGCAGGTGGCACCAGATCCGGAAGATCCCCGCCTTGTCCGCCGTGAACTCCACGGTCTCCGGCTTGTCCCGGTACACGTCCACCTTCACGTTGAACTCGTCAATGGCGAAGCCGTGCACGTTCGGGTCGGCCTTCACCCGGTTGAAGAGCTTGAAGCGGACCTTCTCCCCCTTCCTCACCACGTAGGTTCCGGGCGTCCAGACGTTGTTGCCCTCGTAGTTGATGTTGACCGCGTGGAGCTCCCGCTCGCCCTGGGCGCCGGCGGGGGCGAGCATCGCGAAGGCGAGCATGAGGCTGAGGACGAATCCGACCACGATCCCTGCGGTCGTCTTCATGGCATCACCTCCTGGTTCAGGTAGACCGGTCAGCGTCCTTCGCGGTGCTGCCGCTCGATCTGGTCGCCGAGGACCTCCTCCCCGGGCAAGAGGCGGTCCTCGGGGTGGCGGCGCTCCTGGGGCACGAGCGACTCGAGGAAGAGAACCAGGGCCCAGATATCGGCCGGGTCGAGCGCATCGGCGTAGGAGGGCATCGGCGTCCCATCCAGGCCGAGGGCGATGCTCTTCCAGGTCTCCTCCGGCGCGGAGCCGCGCTTGAGGGGCTGCCGGGTGAGGTCCGCGGGGACGATCGGGAGGTCCCGGGCGTCCTTCATCCCCTTCCGGGCCGAGGGGCCGTCCCCTTTGCCTCCATCCCCGTGGCACTCCGGGCAGCCCGACGCCCGGTAGACCCTCGCGCCCCGCGCCAGGAGGTCGGGCGTGATGGCGGGGGCAGGGGGGACTTCGACGGCGGGTGGTACCGGCTCGGCGAAGCGCGGGGAGAGGCGCTTCAGGTACCCTACCACCAACTGCCGCTCCGCCTGGCTGAGGTGGGTCTGGGGGACCATGGCCGTGCCCCGCACCCCGCGGGTGACAGTACGCAGGAGGTCCTCGTCGGTGGGAAGGGCGCCGCTCGGGGTGGAGCGGAACTTGTACCGGCCCGCCGTGAGGTCCGCGGGCTTCGTGGTCAGCCGCGCCGCCGCCTCCCCGTTCCCGTCCCCCTTGGGGCCGTGGCAGACGGCGCAGTGCCGCTCGTAGACGTGCCTCCCCTCGGGCGTCTGGGCTCCCGCGTGCGCTGAAACCGCGAGGAGCGCCGCGAGGCCCCCGAGCACCGCGCGCCGGCACCGGCCCCGCGGCCGGACGGTACGCATGCGGTCCCTCAAACTTCCGGTCAATCGGGACCGGCGCCCGCCCCCGGCCCGGCACCTTCCCGATCCGCCAGGTCGAGGAGGAACGACCAGGACCAGGTGCCCTGGAGGAACTGCACGCCCACCCGGTGCTCCCCGTCCTCGCCCGGGGTGCACCAGACCACCTCTCCCTCCACCGCGCGCGGGCCCAGCGGGACCTGGAGCGACAAGTGGAGGCGGGTGCCCACGGGCACGGGCTCGGGCAGGACCAGTTGGACCCCTCCGGGGCTCAGGTCCACCGTCCGACCGCCGATCTCCCGGGGAGGGCGGCCCAGGACCGCGCACAGGATCTGGAGGCGGACGCCGAGGCGGCCGTGTCGCCGGGAGAAGGCCTGGGAGGCCGTCCG
>JACPAU010000211.1 GCA_016180705.1 Candidatus Methylomirabilota bacterium | reverse complement strand
CATCCGCCCGACCAGCAGGCCGTTCGGCCGGCGCCGCATGCCGGTGATCTCCCCGACCGGATCCGGGAGGCCGGCCACCGCCTCCAGGCCCTCCGCCATGGCCCGGACGCGCCCGGGCGTCAGGGTCAGCCGGTCCAGGAAGGCGGCGGGGTGGCCCGCGGCCTTCGCCCGCGCCGCCTCGGCGGCGCTGACGCCGACCAGGTGGGCCTCGTCGCGGCGCACCGCCGCCGCCATGGCGCGCAGGGCCGCGTTCTTCACCTCCGTCGGCAGGGTGGCGACCGCCGCCGCCGCCTCCTTCGCGGCCCGCGCCACCTCCACGACCGGGCTCATCGCTCGCCCCCGTTCAGGATCACCAGGTTGTCCCGGTGGATCACCTCGTCCGAGTGCCGGTAGCCGAGCGTCCGCTCGATGTCGCTGCTCTTCACCCCCTTGATCCGCTCCACCTCCTCGGCCGTGTAGTTGACGAGCCCCCGGGCGAACTCCGCGCGGTCCGGGCCCACCAGCGAGACCACGTCGCCGACGCCGAAGGGCTTCAGGGTCCCCTGCACGCCGGACGGCAGCAGGCTCTTCCCCCGCTCGACCAGGGCCCGCTTGGCTCCCTCGTCCACCCGAATGATCCCCTTCGGCCGGCTGGCCAGGGCCAGCCAGCGCTTGCGGCCCGCCAGACGCTCGACATCGGGGAGAAAGAGCGTCCCCAGCGCCTCGCCGGCGAGCAGGCGGCTGAGGGTGTCGGGGGCCGTCCCGTTGGCAATCAGGGTCGGGATCCCCGACGCCCCGGCGAGGCGCGCCGCCTCCACCTTGGAGGCCATCCCGCCGACGCCGGTGGCGGTCGCGGGCGCCCCGGCCCAGGAGGCGCCCTCCGCCTCGTTCCCCCGCACGAGCGGGATCAGACGGGCCTTCGGGCTGCGCCGGGGGTCGGCGGTGAAGAGGCCGTCGGTATCGGTGAGGATGACGAGGAGGTCGGCGTCCACCAGCGAGGCCACCAGGGCCGAGAGGCGGTCGTTGTCTCCGAACTTGATCTCCTCCACCGCCACCGTGTCGTTCTCATTAATGATGGGCAGGACCCCCAGCGTGAGCAGGGTGAAGAGCGTGTTGCGCGCGTTGAGGTAGCGGCTGCGGTCCCGGAGGTCCTCCCCCGTGAGGAGGACCTGCGCGACCTTTACCCCGTGCGCGGCGAAGGCCTCCTCGTAGGTCCAGATGAGGGCCCCCTGCCCGATGGCGGCGGCCGCCTGCTTGAGCGGGATGCTCCGCGGCCGCTCCTTGAGGTCGAGCCGGCCGACGCCGGCCACGATCGCCCCCGAACTCACGAGCGCCACCTGGCGGCCCCCGCTCCGGCTGGCGGTGATCTGGGCCGCCAGCGCCCGGATGGTCCCGACGTCCAGGGTGAAGGACCCGCGGGAGAGCACGCCCGAGCCCACCTTCACCACGAGCCGGCGCACCCCCCGAAGGAGGGCGGTCCTATCGGGCAGCGGCGCGGGGGACGGGGCGGCCATCGCGTTCCTCCCGGAGGTCCTGGAGCAGGCGGTAGAGCGCCCGGCGGAGCGTGCTCACGCCGGCCCCCGTGGCCGCCGAGACCGGATAGCACGGAACCCCGGCCTTCTCGCAGTGACGCTGCAGGCGCGCCAGGGGCGCTTCGTGGGGCAGGTCCACCTTGTTCGCGGCCACCACCCGGGGCCGGTCCGGCAGGGCGCGCCCGGAGGAGGCCAGTTCGCCCTCCACGATCCGGTACGCGGCCACCGGGTCCACGGGGGCCTCCTCGGCCACGTCAATCACGTGGACCAGGACCCGCACGCGCTCGATGTGCCGGAGGAACTGGTGCCCGAGCCCCGCGCCGCGGGAGGCGCCCTCGATGAGGCCCGGGATGTCGGCGATGACGTAGGAGGCGCGCCGCTCCAGGACGGCGACGCCCAGGTTGGGGGTGAGGGTGGTGAAGGGGTAGGCGGCGATCTTGGGGCGGGCAGCGGTGCAGGCGGCGAGGAGCGTTGACTTCCCGCTGTTGGGGAGGCCCACGAGGCCGACGTCGGCGAGCACCTTGAGCTCGAGGAGGAGCGTCCGACGCTCGCCCTTCCCCCCGGGCTCGGCGGTCCGCGGGGCCCGTCGCGTCGGGGTCGCCATGCGCCCGTTGCCCCGGCCGCCCCTTCCCCCCCGGGCCACGACCACGCGCTCGCCGACGGCCGTCAGGTCCGCGAGAGGCTCGCCGGCGTCGGCGTCCGTCACCACGGTTCCCACGGGAACCCGGATGGCGCAGTCCCCCCCGCGCTTCCCCTCGCGGTTGTTCCCTTCGCCGTGCCCTCCCCGCCCGGCCCGGTACTGCTGCTGGTACTTCTGGTCGATCAGGGTGCTCAGGCTGTCCGTCGCTTCGAGGAGAACGCTGCCGCCGTCCCCCCCGTCCCCGCCGTCCGGCCCCCCGCGGGGGACATATTTCTCCCGGCGGAAGGAAACGCATCCCCGCCCGCCGTCCCCCGCCCTGACGAGGATGCGCGCCAGGTCAACGAACACGATAAAGCGCTAGGGCGTGACGGCGGTGACGTTCACGAACCGGCCCTGCCCCCCCCGGTGGGTGACCGAGACGATCCCCGCCACGCGGGCGTAGAGGGTGTCGTCCCGCCCGATCCCGACGTTCTCCCCGGGCTTGAGGCGGGTCCCCCGCTGGCGGACCAGGATGGCGCCCGCCGGCACCCGCTCACCGCCGAAGCGCTTCATCCCGAGCCGCTTGCTCTGGGAGTCCCGCCCGTTCCGGGAGGACCCCATTCCCTTCTTGTGCGCCATGACATTCCTCCAGGGTCGGGACCGGCCCCGGCCCCTATCCCCCGCTGATCGCGGTGATCCGGACGGTCGTCTGCGCCTGCCGGTGCCCCCGGGTCCGGCGGTACTTCTTCCGGCGCTTGAACTTGAAGACGATGACCTTCCTCGCCCGGCCCTGCCGGACGATCTCCCCGGCGACGGAGGCGCCCGCCACCGTGGGGGTTCCGACCGCCACCCGCTCCCCGTCGGCCACCATGAGGACCCGGTCGAAGCGGACGGCGCTGCCCGGCTCGCCGCCGAGGCGCTCCACCGTGAGGAGATCCCCGGGGCTCACCCGGTACTGCTTCCCACCCGTCTCCACCACCGCGTACGCCACGTGCTTCCTCCCCGTCCCCCCCGGGCCCCGGCGCCCGGCGGAAGGCCCAAAAACCAGCGCGCGGAGGCCGGGCCCTCCACGCGGGGAAGCCCTTGTATAGCAAGCCCGCCGCTCCCTGTCAAGGACGCGGCGCCTTCCCCTCGGCGGGCAGGCGCCCGGAACTCACCCGGCCGGCCTAGGCCTCCTGCAGCTGGTACTTGGCGAGCGACCAGGACTCCTCCGGGGCCAGCGTGACCTCCCCGCCGTACTGCTGCTGCAAAGCCTCGATGACCTCCGCCTCCTCGGCCTTCAGCCAGGCGGTCACGTCGGGGTGGGCGCGGATCCGGAGCTGGGACGGTTTGCGCCGGTACAACTGCCACTCCGCCTCCCGGAGGATCTGGTGGGCGATCGAGGGCAGGGCCCGGACCGCGCCGGTCCCGCCGCAGACCGGGCAGGCCTGGCTGATCGAGCGGATGAGGCCCTGCTTGACCCGCTTCCGGGTCATCTCCACGAGGCCCAGGTCGGAAATGAGGGAGACGTTGGTGGGGGAGCGGTCCGGCTTCAGGGCCTCCTTCAGCTCGACGACCACCTTGTCCCGGTGCTCCTGCCGGGCCATGTCGATGAAATCAATAATGATGATCCCCCCGAGGTCCCGCACCCGGACCTGGCGGGCGATCTCCCGGGCGGCCTCCAGGTTGGTCCGGAAGACCGTCTCCTCGAAGTCGTGCTTGCCGACGTACTTCCCGGTGTTCACGTCAATGGAGACCAACGCCTCGGTCTCCTCGATGACGATGTAGCCCCCCGACTTCAGCCAGACCTTCGGCCGCAGCGTCTTCTCGATCTCCTTCTCGATGCCGAAGGATTTGAAGATCGGCTCGTCCTCCGTGTACAGGAACAGGAGGGAGCGGAGGTCCGGAAAGAGGGACTCGGTGAACTCCAGGCAGCGCTCGTACTCGGAGGGCGAGTCCACCACCAGGCGGGCCACGTCGCGGGTGAAGAGGTCCCGGAAGAGGCGGAAGACCAGGTCCAGGTCCTTCTGGACCAGGGCCGGGCCCTTCAGGGACTCGGCCTTCTGCCGGATCTTCTGCCAGAGGGAGCGGAGGAACTCCAGGTCGGCCTGCAGCTCGGCCCGGCTCTTCCCCACCCCCGCGGTCCGGACGATGACCCCCTCGTTCTTCTCGTTCAGTTCCTCCACGAGGTGCCGGAGCCGCTGCCGTTCCCCCTCGTTCTCGATCTTCCGGGAGACGCCGATGTGGCTCTCCATCGGCATGTAGACGAGGTACCGCCCGGGGAGGGTGATGTGGGAGGTGATGCGGGCCCCCTTCGTCCCGAGCGGCTCCCGGGCGACCTGGACCACGATCTCCTGTCCCTCCTGGATCAGTTCCTCGATCGAGGGGCTGGGCCGGCGCTTCGCCTGGGACGGGGTGGGGGGACGCAGGTCCTCCGGCGTCTCGCCCTGGCCCCCGCCGTTCGTCTCCCCGAGGCCGAGGAGCTGCTCGTACTCCTCCACGTCCTCGAAGATGTCCCGGACGTACAGGAACGCGTCCTTGTTCAAGCCGATGTCCACGAACGCCGCCTGCATCCCCGGGAGGATCTTCAGGACCCGCCCCTTGTAGATGTTCCCGGCGACGCTCCGGCTCTTCACGTCGTCGATCATCAATTCGACGAGGTGGCCGTCCTCCAGGATGGCCACCCGGGTCTGCGTCATCGAGGCGTTGACGATGATCTCGCGCTTCATGGGATCCTGCGACCTCGCGGGGGACGAGCCGTCACGCGGGGGCCGGCGCCGTCGTCGGCGCGCCGGCCGCGGTCAGGTCCAGACCCGTGCGGGTGATGGTGAGGTCCCCGTCCAGGGCGGCCAGCAGCGCCGCCCCGAGGAGGGGGGCCAGGAAGGCGCGCAAAACCTCCCGGGGCCGGACCCCGGCCCCGGCCTTCAGGCGGAGGGAGAAGGCGCCGGGCCCGTCGGGGCCGAACGCCTCGAGGGCCGGTCGCGCGTCCAGGGTGACCGGCTCCCCCTTGCGGAAGCCCTCCACGGGGATCGCCTCCCGGGCCAGGAATGCGGCGCAGGCGGCGGCCGGGTCCCCCAGCGCCTCCGCCAGGGCGGACGAGAGGGTGGCCCGGTACCGCGCGCTCACCACCTGGGAGGTCAGGGACGGGGCCGCGAGCGGGACCTCCCAGGCGTCCGTAAGGGAGAGCTCGGCGGGCAGGGTGGCGTTGACCCGGGCCACAAAGTCCTCCACCGCCACCCGCGCCCGCAATTCCACGTCCGCCGGCTCCGCCTCCCCCGCCACGCCCACCGGAAGCCCCACGGCCACGGCGAGGCGGGGCTGCGGGTTATAGCCCTGCGTCATGGCCAGCCCGTAGCCGGCACGGCGGATCGCCCGCGCGAGCGTTCGGAAGACCTCCAGGTGCGAGAGGAAGCGGAGCTCCCCCTGCTTCCGGAAGGTGAAACGGATCCGCTGGACCGCCGCCACGGAGGGCGCCGGCTCCGCCGACGGCTCGGCCCCCCGCTCGGCCGTGCGGGCCTGCGGGCTCTCCGCCCCAATCGCGACCTCGGGCGCGCCGGCCGGACCCGGGGCAGCGTGGCCGGCCGGAGGCGCCGCGGGGAGGACCACCAGGGGCAGCGCGGTGCCGTTGCCC
>JACPAU010000210.1 GCA_016180705.1 Candidatus Methylomirabilota bacterium | reverse complement strand
CCGGAACCTCCCCTACATCGCTACCCTGAAGGGGACCTAGAGGGCCCCGGCCGGGACGGCTTGCGTCTTGCACGCCCCCCGGCCGTTGTGCTAATTCTGAAGGGGTCCCGGCCCGGCTCCGCGCCCGGATTTCGCGCGGCGCGGGGCCGCGGGAGGAGGAGCCGCGCGTGAGCCCGTTCTTCAAAAACCTGGCCCTCTGGCTGGTCATCGGCCTGGTCATGGTCTTGATCTTCCAGATCTTCCAGCAGGGCCAGCCCCTGGAGAAGGAGTTCATCTTCTCCGACTTCATGCAGCGGGTGGAGCGGGGGGACGTGGCGGAGGTCACGCTGAAGGGCAACGACATCCGCGGGACCCTCTCCGACGGCACGAAGTTCCGCACCTACGCCCCCGAGGACCGGGACCTGGTCCCGAGCCTCCGGCGGAAGGGGGTGCGGATCACCGCGCGCCCGGTGGAGCAGAACACGTGGCTGCAGATGTTCCTGGGCTGGCTGCCGATGCTCGTCCTCCTCGGCTTTTGGATCTTCTTCATGCGGCAGATGCAGGGGGGCGGGGCCAAGGCCCTCTCCTTCGGCAAGAGCCGCGCCCGGCTCCTCACCGAGAAGCAGAACAAGGTGACCTTCGCCGACGTGGCCGGGGTGGAGGAGGCGAAGGAGGAACTCCAGGAGATCATCGAGTTCCTGAAGGACCCCCAGAAGTTCCAGAAGCTCGGCGGGCGGATCCCCAAGGGGGTCCTGCTGATGGGCCCCCCGGGGACCGGGAAGACCCTCCTGGCCCGGGCCATCGCCGGCGAGGCGAACGTCCCCTTCTTCAGCATCTCGGGCTCCGACTTCGTGGAGATGTTCGTGGGCGTGGGAGCCTCCCGCGTCCGGGACCTCTTCGAGCAGGGCAAGAAGCACGCCCCCTGCATCATCTTCATGGACGAGATCGACGCCGTGGGGCGCCATCGGGGCGCCGGGCTGGGGGGCGGCCACGACGAGCGGGAGCAGACCCTGAACCAGCTCCTGGTGGAGATGGACGGCTTCGAGTCCAACGAGGGGGTCATCCTCATCGCGGCCACGAACCGGCCCGACGTGCTCGACCCGGCGCTCCTCCGGCCTGGCCGCTTCGACCGACAGGTGGTGGTGGCGCGGCCCGACGTCCGGGGGCGGGAGGCCATCCTCAAGGTGCACACCCGCAAGATCCCGCTGGCGACCGACGTGGATCTTCAAGTGATCGCCCGCGGGACCCCGGGGTTCTCCGGGGCCGACCTGGCCAACCTGGTGAACGAGGCGGCGCTCCTGGCGGCGCGGGAGAACAAGAAGTACGTGGACATGGGGGACTTCGAGAGCGCCAAGGACAAGGTCCTCATGGGGGTCGAGCGCCGCAGCATCGTCATCAGCCCGGAGGAGAAGCGGGTGACCGCCTACCACGAGGCCGGGCACGCGCTGGTGGCCAAGCTCCTCCCCGGGGCGGACCCCATCCACAAGGTCACCATCATCCCCCGGGGGCGGGCGCTCGGCGTGACCCAGCAGCTGCCGATCGACGAGAAGCACAACTGGTCCCGCGAGTACCTGCTGACCAACATCGTCATCCTGATGGGGGGGCGGGTGGCCGAAGAGCTGGTCATCGGGACGATCACGACCGGGGCCGGCAGCGACATCGAGCGGGCGACGGACCTGGCCCGGCGGATGGTCTGCGAGTGGGGGATGAGCGAGAAGATGGGCCCGCTCACCTTCGGCAAGAAGGAGGAGATGATCTTCCTCGGGCGGGAGATCGCCCAGCACCAGGACTACAGCGAGCAGACGGCCATCGAGATCGACCGGGAGGTCCGCCGGACGGTCATGGAGTGCTACGAGCGGGCGAAGGAGCTGCTGAAGTCCCGGCTGGAGGCGCTGCACGCCCTGGCCGCCGCGCTGCTCGAGCGGGAGGTGCTGGACGGTCTGGAGATCGAGGCCATCGTGAGCGGCGCCGTGGCCAGCGCTCCCGCTGGGGCGCCGGCGTGAGCGATCCGGCGGCCGTCCCCCGGCCGCCGCGTCGCCCGGGCCTTCCCCGCCCGTTCGTCGGCCCGTCGCCCGTCCCGGGCGGAGGCCTCTCGTGACCCCCGCCGGAACGATCGCCCCCTTCGCCTGCCGCCGGTGTACTCTGCCCCTCGACCGCCGCACGCTCCTGATGGGGATCCTGAACGTCACCCCGGACTCCTTCTCGGACGGGGGGGCCTTCCTGGACCCGAGCGCCGCGGCGGAGCATGCCCTCCGGATGGTGGAGGAGGGGGCCGACTGCCTCGACATCGGGGGGGAGTCCACCCGGCCGGGGGCGGCACCGGTGAGCGCCGAGGAAGAGTGGGGCCGGATCGGGCCCGTCCTCGAGCGGCTGGCCGGGCGCTGCCCCGTCCCCCTTTCGGTGGACACCACGAAGGCGGCCGTGGCGGCCCGCGCCTTGCAGGCAGGGGCGGCCATCGTGAACGATATCTCGGCCCTCCGGTTCGACCCGGCGGTCGCCGCGGTCGTGGCGGAGGCCGGGGCCGGGCTCATCCTGATGCATATGCAGGGGACCCCCCGAACCATGCAGGAGCGCCCTGCCTACGGAGACGTGGTGGCCGAGGTTGGGACCTTCTTGGCCGAGCGCCTGGCGGCGGCCACCGCGGCCGGCATCCCCCGGGAGGCCATTCTGCTCGATCCCGGGATCGGGTTCGGCAAGACGGTGGAGCACAACCTGGCGTTGCTTCGCCACCTGCCCGACCTCACGGGCCTGGGGCGGCCGCTGCTGCTGGGACCCTCGCGCAAGTCGTTCATCGGGTCGGTCCTGGAGACGGGGGCGACGGACCGGCTGGAGGGGACGGCGGCGGCGGTGGCGCTGGCCATCGCCGGCGGCGCCGCCATCCTCCGGGTCCACGAAGTGAAAGCCATGGCCCGCGTCGCCCGGATGTGCGACGCCATCCTGGGGAGGGGAGCCCCCTATGTGGGAGCTGCTGAGCGCGTCCCGGCCCATTGACCTCCTGGACATCCTGATCGTGGCTGTGGCTGTCTACCAGCTCCTCCTCATCTTTCGGGGGACCAAGGCCCTCGAGATGATCCTGGGACTCGCCCTCGTGTACCTGGCCGCGCGCTTCTCCTTCTGGTCCGGGCTCCTCACGGTCAACTGGATCCTCCAGAACCTGCTGGCGGTCTGGTTCCTGGTGATCATCATCGTGTTCCAACCGGAGGTGCGCCGTGCGCTGGCCAACTTCAGGCAGCGCTCGGCGATCCTCCGGGCCTTCTCCCGCTACGGCGAGGCCCACACGATCGACGAGCTGGTCCGGGCGGCCGTGAGCCTCTCGGCGAAGAAGACCGGGGCGCTCATGGTCATCGAGCGGGAGACCCGTCTCAGCGACTACGTGGACGTCGGCGTGGACGTGGATGCGGCCCTCTCCCGCCACCTGCTGGAGACCATCTTCTTCCCGAACTCCCCCCTGCACGACGGGGCGGTGCTCATCACTCGAGGCCGGGTGGCCTCGGCCGGGTGCTTCCTCCCCCTCACCCTGAACCCCGCCGTCAGCAAAGACCTGGGGACGCGCCACCGGGCGGCCATCGGGATCACGGAGGAGACGGACGCGGTGGCGGTGGTGGTATCGGAGGAGACCGGGACCATCTCGGTCGTCCGGGAGGGGGAGATCGAGCGGGGCTTCGACGGGGTGAGCCTGCGGCGGCGGCTCGAGGAGATCCTGGAGCCGGCGCCCGCGCGGCGGGCCGCCGAGCCGGTCCGGCAGGCGGCCCGGTAGGGGACCGATGCGGCGCGCGCAGCATCTGCTCGGGGCCCTCTGGGGCCGGCTGGCCGACAACTTCACCCTGAAGCTCCTCTCCCTCGGGCTCGCCGTGGTCCTCTGGGTCGTGGTCCTGGGGGAGCAGAAGGCCGAGGTCGTCCTGAACGTTCCCCTGGACGTGGGGCAGATCCCCCGCAACCTGATGGTCATCAACGATCCGGTCGAGTTCGTGGCGCTGAAGGTCCGGGGCCCCCGGAGCCTGGTCCTGGCCCTCGCCCCCAACGAGGTCACGCTGGGGGGGAACTTCGCCCGGGCCGTGAAGGAGGGGGACAATTACCTGAACCTGAGCCCGGAGCAGTTCCAGGTCCCGCGGGGGGTGGAGGTCCTGAGCGTCTCCCCCGGCCGGGTCCGCCTCGTCCTGGAGCCGGTGGACGAGCGGCGGCTCGAGGTCATCCCGAAGTTCCGCGGGGACCTGGCGAAGGGTTTCTCGCTCGGGGAGATCCGGGTCAACCCGAAGGAGGTCCGCGTCGTGGGGCCCCAGGGCGAACTCAAGCGCCTGTCCCACGCCTTCACCCGGCCGATTGACATCAAGGGCCGGGACCGGGATTTCCGGGAGACGGCGGCCATCGAGCCGTTCGGGCGCCGCATCCGGATCGTGGAGGGGGAGACGGTCCGCGTCGAGGTCGGCATCCGGAAGGGGAGCACCTAGTGCCGGGCCAACTGACGTCGCCTCACGTCGTTCTCGGTCGTCGGCGGTCCGGAGCGTACCAGGAGCGTACGCCTCCGGCCGCCCTCCTGCCGCCGCCCGCCCGGGCTGGCCGCGACGCAGCCCTGTCTGGGTATCGGGCGGAGGAGCGGCCGGCCCGGGGAAAGGGCGGCGGCTCCGAGGGCGCTCGGGCTGCTCGTCATTCGGCCCGGCACCCCCGCCGTCGCGTACACATTGGGATCAATTCGTTGGAGGCACACTAGGTGGGGAGGCTGTTCGGCACCGACGGGGTCCGGGGCGTCGCGAACGAAGAGCCCATGACCCCCGAGACGGTGGTCAAGATCGGCCGGGCCGTCGCGTACCTCACGCGCGATGCCGGCCGGCAGGCCAGCATCGTCATCGGGAAGGACACCCGTCTCACCGGATACATGCTGGAGTGCGCGCTGACCTCCGGCATCTGCTCCATGGGGGTGGACGTCCTCCTCGTGGGCCCCCTTCCCACGCCCGGGATCGCCTTCATCGTCCGGAGCCTCCGGGCGGACGCGGGGGTGGTGATCTCCGCCTCCCACAACCCCTTCGAGGACAACGGCATCAAGTTCTTCTCCGGGGACGGCTTCAAGCTCCCGGACGAGGTCGAGGCCCGCGTCGAGGCGCTCGTGCTCTCGGGGGAGATCGACGCCATCCGGCCGCGCGCCCGGGAGGTGGGAAAGGCCTACCGCATCGGCGACGCCCTCGGCCGGTACATCGAGTTCGCCAAGCGGACCATCCCCAAGGGGATCACCTTCAAGGGGATGCGGGTCGTGGTGGACTGCGCCCACGGGGCCGCCTACAAGGCCTCCCCGACCCTCCTCCGGGAGCTGGGGGCGGAGGTCGTCCCCCTGAACGTGGCCCCCGACGGGTTCAACATCAACGCCGGCTGCGGCTCGCTCCACCCGCAGGGGATGCAGGCCGCGGTGCGGGAGCACCGGGCCGACGTCGGGTGCGCGCACGACGGGGACGCCGACCGGGTCATCCTGGCGGATGAGACGGGGGCCCTGGTGGACGGCGACCAGATCCTGGCCATGTGCGCCCTGGACCTCAAGCGGCGCGGCGCCCTCCGGGGGGACACCGTGGTCGCCACGGTGATGAGCAACGTAGGGCTGGAGCACGCGCTGACCGCCCACGGGATCCGCCTGATCCGGACGGCGGTGGGGGACCGCTACGTCCTGGAGGAGATGCTGCGCGGCAACTACAACCTGGGGGGGGAGCAACTACAACCTGGGGGGGGAGCAGTCCGGCCACGTCATCTTCCTGGACCACAACACGACGGGGGACGGGCTCATCACGGCGCTGCAGGTCCTCTTCCTGGTCCAGCAGCATGGCAAGCCCCTCTCGGCGCTCCGGCAATGCATGACGGTGCACCCCCAGGTCCTGGTCAACGTCCCGGTGGCCCGGCGGGCGGACCTCACGTCGCTCCCGAACGTGCAGCGGGCGCTCGCGGAGGCCGAGGCCGTCCTGGATGGCAACGGCCGACTCCTGGTCCGGTCCTCCGGGACCGAGCCGGTCGTGCGGGTGATGGTGGAGGGGGAGGACCGGGCGCGGATCGAGGCGCTGGCCCGCTCGCTGGCTGCCGTCATCGAGAAGGAACTCGGGGCGTAGCGAATTCGCGGCCGCCGCCCTCTTCCCGGGGCGAGCCGCTCCTACGCCCGATACCCAGACAGGGCTGCGTCGCGGCTCACCCCGGGCGGGCGGCGGCCGCTCGCGGGCGGTCCCGGACTAGGTCACACCGGGTTTCCTGCAGCCGCTGCGCGGGGAAGGTGGGGGTCGAGGGAGTCATGGAGCGGGCAGGGGCGCGGCGGGGGCCGCGCCTGGCGGTCAACGTGGACCACATCGCGACGATCCGGCAGGCGCGGGGGGGGCGCGACCCGGATCCCGTCGCCGCTGCGGCGTTGGCCGAACTGGCCGGGGCCGAGGGGATCATCGTCCAACTCCGGGAGGACCGGCGGCACATCCAGGACCGGGATCTCCGCCTCCTCAGGGAAACGGTGAAGACGCGCCTCAACCTGGAGATGGCGGCCACCGAGGAGATGGCGGGAATCGCCGCTTCGGTCCGGCCGGACCTCGTGACCCTGGTCCCGGAGCGGCGCCAGGAGCTGACGACGGAGGGGGGGCTGGAAGTGGCGGGGCAGCGCAGGCGCCTGACCGCCGTGGTCGGCCCTCTGCAGGGGGCGGGCATCCCCGTTAGCCTCTTCATCGACCCCGAAGAGGAGCAGGCGGAGGCGGCCAAGGCGGTCGGAGCGGCGGCCGTCGAGCTGCACACAGGCCGGTACGCCGAGGGGCGGGGGGAGGCGGCCCGGGAGGCCCTCGCCGCCCTGATCCGCGCCGCCCGCTTCGCCGCCGGGACGGGGCTTGCCGTCTCGGCCGGCCACGGCCTGAACTACGCCAACGTGGAGCCGGTGGCAGCCATCCCCGAGGTGGAGGAGCTGAACATCGGCCATAGCATCGTGGCCCGCGCCGCCCTGGTGGGCATGGATCGGGCCGTCCGGGAAATGCTCACGCGGATCCGCGGCGCGCGGGGGTAAGGGGGGGCCGTGGCCGGGATCGGGGCTCGCGCGGTGGGGCGCTGGCTCCTGCCGGCGCTCCTAGGAGTGGCGTCGGTGGGGGCGGTGGTCCCCCCGCGGGAAGTCCTCGTCGCCGAGCCCGCCTCCCTCTGGACGGTTCTGGAGCAGGCGAACGTCCGGCTGACCCCGACCGAGGCGGTCCCGTTCCTCGACTCCTTCCAGCGCCTCAACCCCGCGGTGACGGACATCCGGCGGATCCCCGCGGGGACCCGCCTGGCGCTCCCGCCTCCGCCCGAGTCTGCCCTCCGGAAGGTTCCCCTGCTGCAGGTCAGCCTGGCGGTCCGCAGGGCGGCGGCGATGGCCGCGGCCGTGCGGTCCCCGCGCGCGGTTCCGCCGTCGGCCGTCCTGCCGCCCGCCCCACCGGCCCCCCCGAAGGCTCCCGCGGAGCCGGCCCGCCTCTCTTTCGTCATCGGCAAGCCCGGCACTCTCCCCTCCCTCGACCCGCCGGACCGGGAGGCGGTGTTCGCCGCCCTCGCGGGCTCGCTCCGGGGCCTGTTCTCGGCGCTCCAGGAGTCGTACCTGGCCTCAGGACATTTGGATCTGCCGCTCGGGCCCGAGACGCAGATCCGGATCAACCTGGCGGCCATCCCCCTGCTCAGCCTGGCCCCCGACCGGCGCCTCCTCCTCGACGTGCCCGCGGTCCTGCCGCCGGACGTGGCCCGCCTGCTCGAGGAGCGGCACCC
>JACPAU010000120.1 GCA_016180705.1 Candidatus Methylomirabilota bacterium | reverse complement strand
CCGGGTGGCTGCGGGACGAGGACTCGAACCTCGACGACCTGATCCAGAGTCAGGCGGACTACCATTATCCGATCCCGCAACACGGCCTGGTGGCGGGCCCCGGCAACGGCCGGGGACTGGCTCGGAATACGGACGGTATTATAGCCCCTCCACCTGGAAACTCAAGGGGCTTTCCCCCGGCGCCGCGCCGGCTCAGGCGCCTTCGGGCCGGATCGGATCGCCGACGCGGATGGGGCCGTCGGTCAGGACCTGGACCCGGAGGCCGCCCCGGTCCACGAGCGCCTTCATCACGCCTGGCAACCCGGTGAGGCCCTCCAGGTGCATGCAGGGAGGGCACAGGCGGACCCCGTGGACCCAGACCCGCCCCAGGAGGAACGTTTGCC
This sequence comes from Candidatus Methylomirabilota bacterium, assembly GCA_016180705.1. Lineage (GTDB taxonomy): Bacteria > Methylomirabilota > Methylomirabilia > Methylomirabilales > JACPAU01 > JACPAU01. The sequence continues at coordinate 7,024 of JACPAU010000120.1, read as the reverse complement.
CAACCAGGTCGTTGAGGGGGACTCCACGGGTGACGATGTTCCGCCGTGACTTCCCGGGCGCCAGCGCGATCCCGGTCTCGCCCCTGATCGCTTCCAGCGCCTCCAGGGCGATGAGCGTGACCTCGCGGTGGGGGCCGGGCTTGTCCGAGTAGGTCCCGACCTGGCGGAAGTAGCGGTCCCCCTCCAGGCCCTTCCCGATCACCGCCGTCGCCTCGGCCACCGCCTGCATCAGCTGTGCCGCACCCGGCGCGATGTAGATTCCCACCACCTCACCCTGCCACACGGTCCCTCCTTCCCCCGGAGGACTGCTCACACAGATCGAGGAATCGGCGCGCGTCGTCGAACATCGCCGTGTTGTTGAAGAGGACGTAGCACTCCCCGAGCGACTCCACCAGCGACAGCAGGTCCTTCAGTTCGCCATCCGAGTACGTGTACCGGTAGCCGCCCTTCCCGTGGAGGCGGAAATAGGCCGGCTCCCCCCAGACGGGCCGCCGTTGGAACGGGTCCACGCAGTGGATCAGGCCGAGCCGCCTGCAGAGGGTCTTCACTTCGGCGTCCGGCCACTCGCCCCGCGGCTCCCAGGCGAAGGCGAGGCCGCCCCGCTCGGCCCGCTCGAAGAATCCGCTCAGGTTCCGGATGTGCCCGGAGGTCGGCGCGAAGGAGGCCGGGCACTGGAAGACCACGACCCGCGCGCGCAGGGCGCGGGCCAGGGCGAGCGTCTCGGTCCAGGCGGTGCGGACCTCCCGCGTGGCCTTGAAGGCCCCGTACCGTCGCTTCTGCGCCTCGCTCAGGGGCGCCCGGAGGCGCCGGTAGGTCGGGGAGGTGGGCTCGTGGGTGATGAGTTTGGGGGCCTTGAGGACGAACTCGAAGCCGGCTGGCGCCGCCGCGCGCCACCGCTCGACCGTTGAGAGGCGCGGGAGGTTGTAGAAACTCTCCTGGACCTCGACCAGGGGGAAGGTGAGGAAGTACCGGGCCCGCGCGACCGGCCAGCCGCAGCAGCCCACGCGGACCTGCACGCCCGTGACTCCGCTCACCGGGCCCCCGCCCCGACCTGGTGCAGCGTGTCCCAGTACAGAAGTTCGTAGCCCTGCAGCAGGTGGGCGGCCCGGCGGATGAGGCCCGGCTCGACCCCCTGCGAAAGGCCCTCGACGATGACGGCCGTCGCCGCCTCCTCGAACCCGGCGGGGGGCGCGGCGAACAGGTCGAAGAAGGCGACGGCGCCCCAGGCCGGCAGGTTCACGAGGAAGGCGGCGGCGAACTCCGCCGCCGAGCCGTAGCAGGCCAGCCACGTGACGTAGGCGCTGTAGCCGAAGGCCCCCGGCAGGGGGTCGGCGGCGCGCAGCTCCTCCTCGGGAAGGCCCAGGGCGGTGGCGAAGGCCCTGAGCGCCTCGAAGGCCGCCGCCTCCGCCTGGAGGCCGTGCCGGAAGAAGTCCTGCGCCGCGCCCGCCGGGCTCCGGGCCACGGCGAGGGCGACGCTCCTGAGATCGCTCGCGATGATGTGATACTGCTGGCGGGCGAACTCCTGCAGTCCCCCCCGCGGCACCTCGCCCCGCTCCAGGGCGCCCAGGAAGGGATGACCCAGGATCCTCGCCTCGACCGGCTTGAGTTCCTCACGGAGACGCCGGAGGAGGCCCGCCACGTCCGCTGCCATCGCTTCCCCTACACCCCGAAGACCGCCTCCACCTGCTTCACCACCGCCTCTGCCACCTGCTCCAGGAGCGCGCGGCCGCTCTCCGCCGTCACCCCCGCGAGATCGCCGGACCATCCGGTGGGGGCGACGACCCGGATGTCGGCGATGGGGGCGTACGCCGCACCTCCCTGCGGCGGCAGACCCCCGATCGTCCCGGCCTCGGGAGGGGAGGGGTTCACGGCCCGGTCCAGGTGGACGAGGGCCGGGTCATGGGCGAGCATGGCCAGGGTGTCAACCGCCCCGCCGTGGCTGGATCGCTCCTGCCGCCCGGACAGTTCTCCGGCCAGGCGGGCGACCTGGATCAGGAGAAAGCGGGCCCGCCCCTCCGCCTGGAGCTCGCCCGCCACCGTCAGGAGCGTCGGCGTGTTCCCCTCGTGCCAGTTCAGAACGACGACCTTGTCCGCCCCGTGCCGGGTGAGGCTGAGACAGACGTCCCGGAAGAGGCGCATGAAGGTCTCGGCCTTGAGCGAGAGCGTCCCGGCGAATCCCAGGTGCACCGGGGCGACGCCGATGGGCCCGACGGGGACCAGGAGCCCGCGGACGCGTGGGGCGACGAGCCGCCCCACAGCTAGCGCGCCGAGGGCATCGGTCCCGCACGGCAGGTGCGGGCCGTGCTGCTCCACGCTCCCGGTGGGGATGAGGACGAGCCCCCGCTCCCAGAGGATCCGCTCGGCCTCCGGCTGGGTGATCTCCGGCAGGTAATGGTTCACCCACACGGCGTTCTCTCCCTCACCCGCGGCGCTTGCGGGCGGATGGCTCGCCCCGGACGCCGGGCACGAGGGCGCGCAGGCGTGCGAGGCCCCGTTCCCGCCCGAGGAGCGCCATGATCTCGAAGAGAGGCGGGCTCACGGTGCGGCCGGTCAGCGCGACCCGGGTCGCCTGGGCGACGACCCCGAGTTTAATCCCCTTCTCCTCCACGAAGCCCCGGTAGCACGCCTCGAGGGCCGGCGTGGTGAAGGCCGGGAGTGCCTCCAGGCGCGGCAGGAGCTCGCCGAGCAGCGCCACCGCCTCCGGCGTCAGGTGCTTCGCGGCGGCCTCGGGATCCACGGGCACCGGCACGTCGAAAAGAAAGCGCGAGGAGTCGGCCAGCTCCCAGAGCGTCTTCGCGCGCTCGCGGAAGGCGACCACGACGGCCGCCCGCCAGGCCGGTTCGGTCCCCTCCACCGCCGCCGCGGGCACGCCGGCCTGGACCCACTGCTCGCGGAGCAGGTCGGCAAGCCGGGTCGGGTCGGCCACGCGCAGGTAGTGCGCGTTCAGCCAGTCGAGCTTCCCCTGGTCGAAGACGGCGGCCGTGTTGCCCACTTTCTCCAGCGTGAAGTGCCGGACAAGTTCCTCGCGGGAGAAGATCTCCTGGTCCCCGTAGGACCAGCCGAGGCGGGCCAGGTAGTTGACGAGGGCCTCGGGGAGGTACCCCATCTCGCGGTAGGCCATGACCGAGGTCGCCCCGTGCCGCTTCGACAGGCGCGCCCGGTCGGCGCCGAGGATGAGCGGAATGTGGGCGAAGCGGGGCAGCGGCAGGGCTAACGCCCGGTAGACCTGGATCTGGCGCGGGGTGTTCGGGATGTGGTCATCGCCCCGGAGGACGTAAGTGATCCGCATCTCGGCGTCGTCCACGACCACGGCGAAGTTGTAAGTGGGAAGCCCATCCGAACGTACCAGGATGAAGTCGTCCAGGTCCGCGTGCTGGAAGGTCACGGGCCCGTGGACGAGGTCCTCGACCACCGTCTCCCCCTCCGCCGCCGTCCGGATCCTGAGCGCGGCGGGCCGGCCGCCCGGCGCATAGCCCCGGTCCCGGCAGCGCCCGTCGTACTTGGGGGAGTGGCCTGCGGCAAGCGCCTCCTTCCGGCGGGCCGCCAGTTCCTCGGGCGTGCACACGCACCAGTAGGCGCGTCCCTCGCCGAGCAGCCGCTCGGCCGCCGCCCGGTACAGCGGCATGCGCTCCGCCTGCCGGATCGGCCCCTCGTCCCAGTCGAGCCCGAGCCAGGTCAGGCCCTCCAGGATGGCCCGGACCGACTCCTCGGTGGAGCGCTCCACGTCCGTGTCCTCGATGCGGAGGATGAAGGTCCCCCCGTGATGGCGGGCGAAGAGCCAGTTGTACAGGGCGGTCCGGGCGCCGCCCACGTGGAGGTAGCCCGTCGGGCTGGGCGCGAACCGGACCCGGATCGGTGCGGATGCCATGCCGTCCTCCTCGCGCCGGGCAGGGCGCCACAGGAGTAACAGATGGTCCCGGACCCGTCAACGGCTTTCCGGCGGAGGCACGAGGACTCAGGGGGCGGAGCGGACGCCGGGGGAGAGGGGGAAGGTGAAGAAGAAGGTGCTGCCGGCTCCGATCCGGGACTCGACCCAGATCCGGCCGCCGTGGGCCTCCACGATCCGCCGCACCAGGGGGAGGCCGAGCCCGACCCCCTCCACATTGCCGGTGAAGGAGGCCTCGAGCTGACTGAAGGGTTGGAAGATCTCTTCCGCCTTCTCGTGGGGAAGGCCGGGGCCGTTGTCGGCGACCCAGCACCGGAGCGTTCCCCCCTCGACTACCATGCCGATGCGGAGGACCGCCTCGGTCTTGTCGCTGAACTTCACGGCATTGTCCATCAGGTTCTCCCAGGCCATCTCCAGGAGCCTGGGGTCCGCGGCGACCAGGGGCGGGTCCGCCGGCACCTCGGTCGTGACGGCGAGCTTCCGGTCCGGGTACCGCTGGGCGAGCCGCTCCGTCACCCGCGCGAGGACGGCGTCGGCCCGCACCATCTCCCGCTGCCGCGTGAGGTCCGCGCCGGAGAGGGCGCTGAAGGTCAGGAGGCGGTCCACGAGGCGCTCCAGCTCCTCGGTCTTCTGGGTCATCCCCTCCATCGCCTCGCGCTGCCGGTCGGTGAGGGCCCCGAGCTGCCCCCGGAGCAGGAGGGCGACGTAGCCGGCGATGACGGTGATCGGCGTCTTGAACTTGTGGGACATCAGCGACAGGAAGTCCCCCTTCAGCCGCTCCTCCCGTCGCTGCTCGGTCACGTCGCGGACGACGAGCGCCACCGTCTCCGGCCCGCCATCGGGGCCGAAGGTGCGGGTGAGGCGCGCCGCCAGGGTCAGGGGGAAGCTTTTCCCCGGCCGGCTGAGCTCGAAGTCCACGCTCCGATCCCGGCCCTCCCGCAGGCCCGGCAGCGGGAGGGTGCTCTGGAAGGCTCGGCCCAGGTGCTCGAGGAGATCCCTGCCGGTCCATCCCTCCTCCGTGAGGTCCAGGAGCGCGAGCGCCGCCCGGTTGCTGGAGGCGACCCGGAAGGCGGCGTCGCAGACGACGATGCCGTCCCGGAGCTCCGCGACCACCGCGTCGAAGCGGGCCCGCTCCTCCGCGAGGTGGCGGTAGTACCCCAGGCGGAGGCAGGCCCGGACCCGGCTGAGGAGCTCGTGCCGGTTGACCGGCTTGCTCAGGAAGTCGTCCGCGCCGACCTCGATCCCCCGGAGCCGATCCTCCAGGTCCCGGAGCGAGGTGACCATCACGACCGGGATGAAGCGGGTCCCGGCGTCCGCCTTCAGCCGGCGACAAACCTCGAAGCCATCCACATGCGGCATCATCACGTCCAGGAGGATCAAGTCGGGCCGCTCCGCCGCGACGGCCGCGAGCGCCTCCTCCCCGCCCTTCGCCCGGCGGAGGCGATACCCCTGGGGCAGCAGGAGCGCCTCCAGGAGGTCCAGGTTGTGGACCTCGTCGTCCACCATCAGGATGGCGGCGGGCTGCTCAGCCATCGGCCCCCTCGCTGGCGCAGGCCAGCGCCACGGAGAAACAACTGCCCCGACCCTCCTCGCTCTCGACCCAGATCCGGCCCTCGTGCGCCTCGACCGCCAGCCGGCAGAAGGTGAGCCCGAGACCCGTCCCCTGCCGCCGCCCGTGGGCCCGGACCTCCACCTGGGCGAACTTGTCGAAGACCTTCTCGCGGAAGGCGGCGGGGATTCCCTCTCCGGTGTCCCGCACCATGAGGGTCACGCCTCCGGCCTCGGCGCGGGCGGAGACGGTCACCCGCCCCCCGGGCGGGGTGAACTGCAGCGCGTTGCGCAGGAGGTTGTCCACCGTCCGCCCCAGGAGGTCCTCGTCCCCCACGACGGGAGGCAGGTCGGCCGGGACGGCCACCTCGAGCGTCACCCGCTTCGTCCGGAACGCGGGCTCCTGCTCCGCGCACGCGGCGGCGGCCAGCGCCCGGAGGGAGACCGGCTCCCGCTTGACCGGCAGGCGCCCCTCCTCCAGCCGGGCGATGTCCAGCAGGGTCCGGATGAGGCGGGCGAGGTGCTCGGCGTTCGCGAGGGCGCTGGTCAGGATCCCCTCCTGCGGCGGCCGGAGCGGCCCCTCCAGGCCCGCGAGGAGGATGCTCAGGTTCACCTTCAGGGCGCTGAGGGGCCCGTTCAGGTCGTGGATCAGGAGGTGGGTGAGCTGCTCCTTCAGGGCCTCGGCGGCGGCGAGCTGCCGGAGGCGCTCCGCCAGCTCCTCGTGGAGGAAGCGCAGGCGCAGCAGGGACCGGATGCGCGCGCGCAGCTCGTGCATGTTGACCGGCTTGGAGAGGAAGTCGTCGGCACCCGCCTCCAGGCCCCGCGCCCGGTCCTCCCGCTCCTGGAGCGCGGTGACCATGATCACGGGGACGGCCGTGGTGGCCGGGTCGGCCTTCAGGCGGCGGCAGACCGTGAAGCCGTCCAGGCCGGGGAGCATCACGTCCAGCAGGATGCAGTCGGGGCCTTCCGCCGCCGCGATCCGGAGGGCCGCCTCGCCGTCGCGGGCCCGGCTCATGTGGTACCCCTGGGGCCGGAGGAGACCCTCGAGCAGGGTGAGGTTCCGCTCCTCGTCGTCCACCAGCAGGATGTGGGGGGTCCGAGGGAACTGCATGGCTCAGGACCGCCCCGGCCGAGCGGCGCCCGGGAGGAAGGCCTGGATCTGGGCGAGGAAGCGCCGGGTATCAATCGGCTTCGGGATGTAGCCGTTGCAACCCGCCTCGAGCGCCCGCTCCCGGTCCCCCTTCATGGCGTGGGCGGTGAGCGCGACGACGGGGACGGCCGCGGTGACGGGATCCTGGCGCAGCACGCGGGTGGCGGTGAGGCCGTCCATTCCGGGCAGCTGCAGGTCCATCAGGATCAGGTCCGGCCGTTCCGCCTTCGCCCGCGCGATCCCCTCCTCGCCGTCGGAGGCCTCGAGGGTCCGGAACCCGTGCAGCCGGAGCAGGTCCCGGATGAGCAGCATGTTCCGGCGGTTGTCCTCGACGATGAGGGTGGTCGTCATCGGCCCCGCTCCCGCGCCACCCTCTGCATCAGCCGGTCCACCGTCGCCGCCAGGACGGAGGGGGGGGCCGGCTGGGTGAGGAACTCCTG
>JACPAU010000119.1 GCA_016180705.1 Candidatus Methylomirabilota bacterium | reverse complement strand
ACACCGCCCCGTCCAGCCCCAGCCACTCGGCCAGGACCCGGTCGGTGTGCTCCCCGAGGAGCGGCGGCGGCTGCTCGACCGCCCCGGGGGTCTCCGACAGCTTCAGGGGGTTCCCGGTGACCTGCACCGGCCCCACCTTGGGATGGACGAGCGTCCGAACCATCTCGCGGGCCAGGACCTGGGGGCTGGCGAAGACCTCGGCTACCCCCTTGATGGCGCCGCAGGGGATGCCGGCCGCGCCAAAGGCCTCGAGCCAGGCCGCCACCGACCTGCCCCGGAGGATCTCCTCCAGGGTCGGCCGGAGCGCGGCCCGGTGCTCGACCCGGCCGGCATCGGTGCCGAACCGGCGGTCGGCAGCCAGGTCGGAACGGCCGAGCACCCGGCAGAACTGCTGGAAGAGACTGTTATTCCCTACCGCCACGTTCAGGTGTCCGTCGGCTGCCTCGAAGGTCTCGTAGGGCATGATCGTCGGGTGGAGGTTCCCCATGCGGGCGGGGCTCTTCCCGGTCGTGAAGAAGATCCCCGCCTGGTAGGTGAGGAAAGAGATCATCCCGTCCAGGAGCGCCACGTCCACCCGCTGCCCCCGGCCGGTTCTCTCGCGGGCGTACAGCGCGAGGGCGATCCCCTGGACCGCGTACATCCCGGCGATGAGGTCTGCGATGGAGAGGCCCACCTTGCACGGGGGCCCGTCGGGGAAGCCGGTCAGGCTCATGACCCCGCTCTCCCCCTGCACGATCAGGTCGTAGCCCGGCCGGGACGCCTCGGGCCCGGTCTGGCCGAAGCCCGAGATGGAGCAGTAGATGAGGCGCGGGTTGGCCGCCGCCGCCGCCTCGTACCCGAACCCGAGCCGCTCCATGGCCCCGGGCCGGAAGTTCTCGATGAGGACGTCCGCGCGGGCGAGCAGGTCGCGGAGGAGGGCCTTGCCCTGCGGGACCCTGAGGTTCACGGTGAGGCTCCGCTTGCTCCGGTTCACGCTGAGGAAGTAGGCCGACTCCCCCTCGAGGAACGGCGGCCCCCACCGCCGGGTGTCATCCCCCCCGTCCGGGTTCTCCACCTTCACCACGTCCGCCCCCATGTCCCCCAGGACCATGGTGCAGAAGGGCCCCGCCAGGATCCGCGTCAGGTCCAGAACCTTGAGGCCCTCGAGGGGTCCCCGCATGTGGGAAGCCTCCCGAAACCGGGGGCCGGGACCGGGTGGCCCGGCCGCCGCGTGTGCCCTCAGGCGCGGGTGAAGGTCAGCTCGCCGCCCTGCACGTCCACGCGGACCGTGTCCCCCTCGTGGAACTGCCCCTCGAGGAGGCGGCGGGCCAGGGGGTCCTGGAGGAGACGCTGGATCGTGCGCTTGAGCGGCCGGGCCCCGTACACCGGGTCGAACCCCTCCCGGGCGAGCAGCGCCTTCGCCGCATCCGACACGTCCAGATTCAGTTTCCGGTCCGCCAGGCGCCGGCGGAGCCGGTGGAGCTGGATCTCCACGATCTGCTCCAGCTCCCGCCGCGAGAGGCTGTTGAAGATGATGACCTCGTCGATGCGGTTCAGGAACTCGGGCCGGAATGCCGCCTTCAGCGCCTCCAGCACCTGCCCCCGCATCGCCGCGTCGTCCCTGCCGGCCAGCTCCCGGATGACCTGGCTGCCCAGGTTACTCGTTATGAGGACGAGGGTGTTCCGGAAGTCCACGGTGCGGCCGTGCCCGTCGGTCAGCCGTCCGTCGTCGAGCAGTTGCAGCAGGATGTTGAAGACCTCCGGGTGGGCCTTTTCGATCTCGTCGAAGAGCAGCACGCTGTAGGGACGGCGGCGGACCGCCTCGGTCAGCTGGCCCCCCTCCTCGTAGCCGACGTAGCCCGGCGGGGCCCCGATGAGCCGGGCGACGGCGTGCTGCTCCATGTACTCGGACATGTCGATCCGGATCAGGGCCCGTTCGTCGTCGAAGAGGAACTCGGCCAGCGCCCGGGCCAGCTCCGTCTTCCCCACGCCGGTCGGGCCCAGGAAGATGAAGGTGCCGAGCGGCCGGTTCGGGTCCTGCAGGCCCGAGCGGGCCCGGCGGACCGCGTTGGCCACGGCCGCGATCGCCTCGAACTGGCCGACGACCCGCTCCCGGAGCTTCTCCTCCATCTTCAGGAGCTTCTGGGTCTCCCCCTCCAGGAGGCGTGTGACCGGGATGCCGGTCCACTTGGCGACGATGGCGGCGACGTCCTCCTCGTCCACCTCCTCCTTCAGCATCTGGTGGCCGTCCTGGCGGGCCGTGAGCGCCGCCTGCTCCCGCTCCAGGTCCTTCTGGAGGGCCGCGATCGTCCCGTACCGGAGCTCGGCCACCTTCCCCAGATCCCCCCGCCGCTCAGCCTGCTGCTCGGCGATCCGGGCCTGCTCCAGGCGCTCCTTGATCGCCCGGATCCGTTGGATGACCGCCTTCTCCTCCCCCCAGCGGGCCTTCAGCGCATCGGCCCGGGCCGTGAGGTCGCGGAGCTCCTGCTCCAGGCGCACCAGGCGCTCGGCCGAGGCCTCGTCAGTCTCCTTGCGCAGCGCCTCCCGCTCCACGGTGAGCTGCCGGACCCGCCGCGTGAGCTCATCCACGGCGGTGGGCATGCTGTCGATCTCCATCCGGAGCCGGGAGGCGGCCTCGTCAATGAGGTCGATGGCCTTGTCCGGGAGGAAGCGGTCCGTGATGTACCGGTGGGAGAGGACCGCCGCCGCCACGAGCGCGGCGTCTTTGATCCGGACCCCGTGGTGGACCTCGTAGCGCTCCTTGAGCCCCCGGAGGATCGAGATGGTGTCCTCTACGCTGGGCTCCCCCACCAGAACCGGCTGGAAGCGCCGCTCGAGGGCCGCATCCTTCTCCACGTGCTTCCGGTACTCGCTGAGGGTGGTGGCCCCGACGCAGCGGAGTTCCCCGCGGGCCAGCGCGGGCTTCAGCATGTTGCCGGCGTCGACCGCCCCCTCGGCCGCTCCCGCCCCCACCACGGTGTGCAGCTCGTCGATGAAGAGGATGATCTGCCCCTCGCGCTCGGCGATCTCCTTCAGGACCGCCTTGAGGCGATCCTCGAACTCCCCCCGGTACTTGGTCCCGGCGATGAGGGCGCCCAGGTCGAGGGCCACGACCCGCTTGTCCTTCAGGGACTCCGGCACGTCCCCGTTCACGATCCGCTGCGCCAGGCCCTCCACGATCGCGGTCTTCCCCACGCCGGGCTCCCCGATGAGGACCGGGTTGTTCTTCGTCCGGCGGGCCAGGACCTGGATGACCCGGCGGATCTCGTCGTCCCGGCCGATGACCGGGTCCAGCTTCCCCCGGCGGGCCAGCTCGGTGAGGTCGCGGCCGTAGCGCTCCAGGGCCTGGTACTTCTCCTCGGGGGACGGGTCTGTGACCCGCTGCCCGCCCCGGACCTCGGCCAGCGCCGCGTACAGCCCGTCACGGCTCACCCCGGCCTCGCGCAGGATCCGCTGGGCGGGATCCCCGGCCCCTTCGGCGGCGGCGAGGAGCAGGTGCTCGGTGCTGACGAACTCGTCCTTCAGGCGCTCGCTCTCCCGCTCCGCCCCCTCGAGGAGTTTCTGGAGGCGGGGCGTGAGGTACTGGCCGGCGGCGCCGGAGACCCGAGGGAGCGCCTTCAGGACCTCCTCCAGCGCGTGCGCCACCTGGGAGAGGTTCACCCCCAGGCGCCGGAGCAGGGGGGCAACGATGCCGTCCTGCTGCCCGAGCAGGGCGAGGAGCAGGTGCTCCACGTCCACCGCCTGGTGGGTCATCTCGGAGGCGTGCCGCTGGGCCTGCTGCAGGGCCTCCTGCGAGCGGATGGTGAACCGGTCGAGCCGCATGGCGGGTAGCCTGTATCCCCGGCCCGCCGGCGCGGCGGCCCGCGAGGCCGGGCGCGGGGAAAAAATTAGGGCGGGGGCCCGCAGACAAGCTCCCTGCCCTTCCGACAGTGCAGGGAGCATACCAATCCGGTGGCGGAGCTGTCAACGGCGGGGGGGGAAGGGGAGGCGCGCCCCCGGGGGCGCCACGGCCGCTACGGCCGGATGGCCGCCACGATCGTGATCGGCCAGGCGAACTCCAGGGCGTCCCCTTCCCCCCTGAGGTCGAAGGCGGCGACGGCGCCCGGGGGCGGGGCGGCGAAGGCCTCCCGGAGGGCGGCGACCCGCTCCGGGTCCGTCCCGCCCCGGGTCACCCAGTCCCCGAACGTCAGGCGCGACCGGCAGGTGTTGTCCACGGCCGCCACGGTGAGGCCCGCCGCCTCGGCGAAGGCCTGCCACTCGGCGGCGGTGTAGTTGCGGACGTGGGAGGGGTCGCGGAGTGTTTCCACCCGGTTGTGCCATGCCGCCAGCACCGGGTCCTCCGGGGAGATGGTGTCGCCCACGACGACCCGGCCCCCAGGCCGCGTGACCCGGACCACCTCGGCCAGGAAGGCCGGGACGGAGGGGAAATGGTGGGGGGCGATCCGGCAGGTGGTCACGTCAAAGGCGCGGTCGCCAAAGGGCAGGGCGCCGGCGACGGCCCGGACGAACGTCACGTTGGCGATGGCGCGCTCGGCGGCGAGACGCCGGGCCTCCCCGAGCATCGCCGCCGTGAGGTCGACCGCTACGACCCCCCGCGCCGAGACGGCGAAGGCGAACGCGTTGAACCCGGTCCCGGTCGCCACGTCCAGGACCCGTTCGGTGCCGGCGAGGCCGGCCAGGGCTACCATGACGGCGAGGCTGTCCCCGCTGCCGTGCGACCGGCTCGTCGTGTAGTGGGCCGCCTGCCGGCCGAACTGGGCCGCCGCCTTGCGGATCGTGGCGTCCATCCCTTCCCCCGGCGGCCATCATAACCGCCCCCGCCGGGCCGCGCAACGCCGCCGGCCTTGCCGCTCCTCGCGCGGGCATGCTAGAGTGCGGCTCTCGGAAAGGAGCCCGGATGGGGGATGTGCTGCCCACGGCGATCGAGGCGGCCCGCGCCGCCGGCGCGCTGCTCCGGGAACTGCAGGCCGGTCCCCGGACGATCGACCACAAGGGCGTCATCAACCTGGTCACCGACGGGGATCGCCGCTCGGAGGCCCTGCTCGTCGCGCTCATCCGGTCCCGCTTTCCGTCCCACAGCATCGTGTCGGAGGAAGGGAGCGATCACGCGGGAAGCGGTGAGGTCTGCTGGATCCTGGACCCCCTGGACGGGACCACCAATTTCGCCCACGGTTTCCCCTTCTACAGCGTGTCCATCGCGGTCACGGTCCGGGGGGCGCTTACCGCCGGGGTCGTCTACGACCCGAACCGGGACGAGTGCTTCGTGGCGGAACGGGGGGCGGGCGCGCAGATGAACGAGGGCCCCATCCGGGTCTCGGCTATCGCGGACCTCACGGATGCGCTGCTCTGCACCGGGTTCCCGTACGACATCCGGGAGGCGCCGACCGGGGTGGTGGCCCATTTCCAGGCCTTCCTGATCCGGGCCCAGGCGATCCGGCGTCCGGGGTCGGCCGCCCTGGACCTGGCCTACGTCGCGGCGGGACGACTCGACGGCTTCTGGGAGCGGAAGATCCACGTCTGGGACCTGGCCGCGGGCGCGCTGCTCATTCAGGAGGCCGGGGGGCGCGTGAGCGACTATGCCGGCCATCCCCTCGACATTCACCGGGGGGAGATCCTGGCGAGCAACGGCCTCCTGCACGAGGCCATGGTCAGGGTCTTGTGCGGCGGGGAGGGCGGGGAGCGATGAGGGCCTCGGCGCGCCCGGCGTCCGGGGCAGGGCACCGGGAACGGTCATGAGGGAGCGGGAAGGTCTCCGGGGGGCGGCGGGGCGGGCGCTGGTCCTGCGCGTCCTCGCCCTCGGCGCGGGCTGGCCGGTGCAGGCGGCGGGCCGG
>JACPAU010000118.1 GCA_016180705.1 Candidatus Methylomirabilota bacterium | reverse complement strand
GATCTCGCGCTCCGGGTCCACCTCGAGGCCGAGCGACCACTTCACCTTGGCCGCCAGGGCGTCCCGGAACGTCTTGGCGCCCCAGGTGATGGCATACTGATTCACGTCGCCCCGGATCGCGGCGACGGCGGCCTCCTTCACCTCGCCCGGCGCCGGGAAGTCCGGGAAGCCCTGGGCCAGGTTGACGGCGCCGTGCTGCTCCGCCAACCGGGTCATCTCCCGGATCACGGACTCGGTGAAGATTCGCGTCCTGGCGGCAACGGGCGATCTGGTCATGGCTCACGCTGGAAGGGGAAAACCCCCTCCCTCTACCAGAATGGGCCGGAGGAGTCAAGTCGTGGGGGAGGGCGCGGTGGCGGCGCGGCGGCGCCGCCGCCGTCTGCGCCGGCGCCGCCCGGGCACGGGCACGGGCGGGGCCAGGGCCTTCAGGAGGTCCGGCCCGAGGAGGTCCACCTGCCACCGGTACAGGACATCGAGGGCCCGGATCTCCTCGAGCGTGCTCGGGCGGGCGGCGGCGATGGCCATGAGGCTCGCCTTGGGGGCGACGAGTGCAGGGTCGAGATCGAGGTCTTTCGCGGCGGCGTCCCGCACCTCGCGGAGCCGGGCGACGCGGGGGCCCAGGCTCGGGTCCTGGGGCGGGCGCTCCCGCTCGGGGAGGACCGGCCAGGCCTCGGGGGGGAGGGCGAGCGCCCGGGCGATGGCCGCGTCCAGCCCCTCGCGGAGGGCTCCGGTGATGTTGCGGGGGAGCTTCAGGCCCGCCGGGATCCCCCCGGTTCCCGCCGCGACCGCCTTCGCCGCCAGGCTCACCAGGTACTCGCTCCCGATGATGCGGAAGGCCGCCTGATCCCGCTCCCGCGCCACGGCCTCGCGCCAGCCCCAGAGTTCCCGGAGGACGGCGAGCGCCCCGGGCGGCAGGGTGTGGCTCCCCCGGACCCGCCACTCCCGGTGCGGGTCCGGCTCGCGCGGGATGAAGCGGGTCGCGGCCAGGCGCTCGCAGGACTCCTGGTGCCACGCCAGGCGGCCGCGCGCCGCGAGTTCGGCCTCGAGCCGCTCCGCCAGCGGGAGCAGGTAGCGGATGTCGCCCAAGGCGTAGGCGGCGAGGTCCGGGGGGAGCGGCCGCCGGGACCAGTCCGCGCGCTGGACGCGCTTGTCCATCGCGACGCCGAAGTACCGCTGGATGAGGGCCGCCAGGCTGAGTTCCTTCCGCCCGAGCAGTTGCGCCGCCAGCATGGTGTCGAAGAGGTCGCGGGGGACGAACCCGAAGTGCCGGTTCAGGAGCCGGAGATCGTAGTCGCCCCCGTGCAGGACGAGGCGCTTTCCTTCCAGGATCTTGGTGAGCGGCTGCAGGTCCAGAGCGGCGAGCGGGTCCAGGAGGGCCTCGCGGTCGGGCGTGGCGACCTGGAGGAGGCAGAGCTTCTCGTAGTAATGGTGGAAGGAGTCCGCCTCGGTGTCGAGGGCGACGACCGGGGCGGCCAGGACGGCGTCGAGGACCCCGGCGAGGGCATCGGGCGTGTCGATGATGACGGGCTCAGGGGCCATCGCACCTCATGGGCAGCGGAGCGAGCGGGGAGCGGACTGGGGTCGGCCGCCGCCCCCACCCGCCATTCTAATACAAACGACAGCACGAAAGTGACACCGTCCGGGTCCTGGCGCCGGCGCCACCCGGGCCCCCGGGCCCCCTGGGGAGCCCTCCCGTGGTTCCCCCCATCGGCCAAGCGCCGATGGGACCCCCCTCCGCTACGGGGGCCGGGGGGCGGCATCCGGCGCCACCCGGACTCTGTGTCACACAATCTACCTCGTTTGTTCTAGTAGCCGCGGCGCCGCCGGACCAGCCCCTTGAGCGGCCGCCCGGTGCGCAGCCGCCGCAGGTTCTCGCCCAGGAGGGCGACCTCCCGCTCCGGGAAGGCGGGGCCGGCGATGTGCGGCGTGACGATGACCTTCGGATGCCGCCAGAAAGGATGCGTCGGGGGGAGCGGCTCCTTTGCGAACACGTCCAGCACCGCCCCCGCGATCCAGCCCCGGTCCAGGGCGGTGAGCAGCGCTTCCTCGTCCACAACCGGCCCGCGGCCGATGTTCAGCAGCCAGGCCGTCCGCCGCATCGCCCGGAGCTCGCGCCGCCCGATGAGCCCCCGGGTGAGGGGGGTGAGGGGGAGGGCGAGGACGAGGAAGTCGAGGGGCGCGAGGAACGCCCGCAGGTCCTCGAGTCCGAACGTCCGCTCGGCCCCCCGCGCCCGCCCGCCGCTCCGCCGCAACCCCCAGACGCGCATGCCGAAGGCCCGCGCCCGCCGGCCGATGGTCCGACCGATGGCCCCGTACCCGGCGATCCCGAGCAGCCGTCCCTCGAGGTACCGGGGCACGAAGGGCGCCCAGCGGCGCTTGTGCTGCTGGGCCAGGATCCGTGGGACGCCCTGGCTCGCCGCCAGCAAGTAGGCCAGGGCGTACTCCGCCATCCGCTCCTCGAAGACGCCCACGGCCCGGCAGAGGGGGACGCCCGGCGGCAGGGGAGCCCGCACGAGCCCGTCCACCCCGGCGGAGGCCGCCTGGATGAGGCGGAGACGGCGGGCGGCGGTGAAGGCCTCCGGAGGGATCCGGTAGCCGAACGCCACCTCGGCCTCGGGCATCTTCCGGAAGACCTCGGTGCGGGACCGGCAGAAGAGAAAGCGGGCGCCTGGCAGGGCACGCCGCAGGAGGGGCGGGTACCGGTCGGCCTGCTCCGGCGTGTACACCAGGATCACCGGCCGGCGGGGCAGGGGCCGCATCGGGCTCTCCGGGACTGGGCCGCGGCGGGGTGCATCAGGCCCCGGGTGTCCGGGCCGCGGCCTCCCGGACGAAGCGGGCCAGCGTCTCGAAGTAGGCCCGGCCCCCCACCGCGTACGTATCGTTGTGGCTGGCCCCCGGGATGACCTCGAACCGCTTGGGGTCGGGGGCCGCGGCGAAGAGGCGGCGGGCCATCTCGAGCGGGATGATCTCGTCCTGTTCGCCGTGCAGGAACAGGAGCGGGCAGCGGACCTTCCCGATGAGGGCCAGGGAGTCGTAGGTGGGCGCGTCAGGGCGCGGCGGGGGGACGAACGGGAAGTAGAGGCGCATCACGTCGGCACTGGACGTGAAGGCGGCCTCCAGGACCACCCCCGCGCACCGGTGCTGCGCGGCCACGTGCACCGCGAGGGCGGTCCCTAACGAGCGCCCGAAGAGGATGAGCGGGAGGGGGTCGCGCGCCGCGGCGGCCTGGTAGGCGGCCTTGGCATCCAGGAAGGTGCCGGCCTTCGAGATCTCCCCCCCGCTCCGCCCGTACTCCCGGTAGTCGAACAAGAAGACGGAGACCGGCACGGCCTCCTGCAGGAGGACGAGGTTCTCCAGGCGGTGCGAGATGTTCCCGGCGTTGCCGTGGAACCACAGCCAGGTGGCGGCGGCCCGGGGATGGGGGACCCACCAGGCGTGCAGGCGCACGCCGTCGGCCGTGCGGAAGAAGACGTCCTCGAAGGCGAGACCCGCATCGGCCGGCGTCCCGATGAAGCCCCGCTCGGGGAAGAAGACGGTGCCCTTCTCCGGGAACATGGCGCGGCCATTCTCCGGGAGCGCCCGGGCGCTGTCAAGGCGAGGCCGGACAGGTATAATGGCGATAGGCCCAGATCCCCGCACCCGCGGGGCAAGGTTCGGGAGAGGCAGGGTCGTGGCGAGCCCGCAAACGCTCGAGGTCCCGGTCCGCGGCATGGACTGCGCGGAGTGCACGCAGCACGTGAGGCAGGCCATCGCGGCGTTGCCGGGTGTGGAGGCCGTGACCGTCCTGCTCTCGGCCGAGAAGGCCGTCGTCCGCCTCGACCCGTCCCGGGTGGACCTGGGGGCCATCCGCCGGGCGGTAGAGGATGCGGGATACGCCGTGCCCACGGCGGCGGCGGCCCGCCCGGGGCCGGTCCCGCTCAGACCGTTCTCCCGCCGCGTCCTGGGCCTGCTGGGCCTCCTCTTCGGGGCGGTCCTCTTCGTCGTGGTGGCGGGGGAGCGGCTCGGCCTCATCGAGGAGGCCACGCGGCGCGTGCCGTGGCCGGTCGGGGGCGCCCTGGTCCTCGCGGGCGGCTACCCCCTCTTCCGGAAGGTCGTCCGCGCCGCCCTTCGGGGGCGGGTCATCGCCCACACGCTGATGACGGTGGGCGCGGTCGCCGCCCTGGCCGTCGGCGAGTGGGCCACGGCGGCGGTCGTCGTGTTCTTCATGCACGTGGGCGACGCGGTCGAGGCCTTCACCGCCGGCCGCGCCCGCCGTGCGGTCCGGGACCTCGGCGCGCTCGCCCCCCAGATGGCCCGCGTCGAGCGGGACGGGGCGGAGCACGAGGTGCCGGTCGGCGAGGTCCGCGTCGGCGAGATCGTCGTCGTCCGCCCGGGGGAGGCGATCCCGGTGGACGGCGAGGTCGTCGGGGGCAACGCAGCCGTGGATCAGGCGACCATCACGGGCGAGGCGATGCCCGCCGAGGTCGGCCCTGGCGCCCGGGTGTTCGCGGCCACGCTCGCCCGGCTGGGGGCCCTGCGCGTCCGGGCCGCGCAGGTAGGGCCCGAGACCACCTTCGGCCGGGTGATTCGCATGGTCCAGGAAGCGGAGGCGCACCGGGGGCAGGTGCAGCGCCTGGCGGACAACTTCTCGGGCTACTACCTGCCGGTGGTCGCCACGCTGGCCCTGCTGACCTTCCTCATCCGGCACGATCCCCTGGCCACCGCCGCGGTGCTGATCGTGGCCTGCTCGTGCTCCTTCGCCCTCGCGACCCCGATCGCGATCCTGGCCTCCATCGGCGGGGCGGCCCGGCGCGGCCTGCTGATCAAGGGGGGCAGGCCCCTGGAGGCCCTGGCTCGCGCCGACGTTCTGCTCGTGGACAAAACGGGCACTCTGACGCTCGGTCGCCCCCGCATCACCGACGTCGTCCCGGTGGAGGGGATCTCGGAGGAGGAGGTGCTGGCCCTGGCGGCCTCGGCCGAGCGGTACTCCGAGCATCCCCTGGCTGAGGCCGTCCGGCTCGCGGCCCGGGAGCGCGGGCTGGCCCTGCGGGAGCCGGAGGCGTTCGAGGCGGTGCCGGGCCTGGGGGTGCGGGCCCGGGTCGGCGGTCGGGCGGTCGTCGCCGGGAACCGCCGGATGCTCCCGGATGCCTCCCCCCTCCCCGAAGTCGCCGCCCTGGAGGCGCAGGGCAAGACGCTCCTGTTCGTCGCGCGCGACGGCGGACTGGTCGGCCTTCTTGCCGCGGCCGACACCCTGCGCCCGGAGGTCCCGGCGGCTCTCACGGCCGTGCGCGCCCTCGGGGTGCGCCACATCGAGCTGCTCACCGGCGACAACGAGCGGACGGCCGCCGCCCTGGGCAAGCGTCTCGGGGTCCCCTACCGGGCCAACCTGCTGCCCGAGGACAAGATCGCGGTCGTCAAGCAGTACCAACGGGAGGGGCGGGTGGTGGCCATGGTGGGCGACGGGGTGAACGACGCGCCCGCGCTGGCCCAGGCCGACGTGGGCATCGCGATGGGAGCGGCCGGCTCCAATGTGGCCATGGAGGCCGGCCACATGGCGCTGCTCATGGAAGACTGGACGGGCGTGCCCGCGCTCTTCCGCATCGCCCGGCGTACGATGAAGGTGGTGAAGGGGAACCTGCTCTTCACCGGCGCCTACAACCTCGCCGGTCTCTCCCTGGCCGCCCTCGGCTTCCTCCCGCCCGTCCTGGCCGCCGCCGCCCAGTCCCTGCCCGACCTGGGGATCCTCGCCAACTCCTCCCGCCTCCTCCGCCAGACCTAATACAAACAACATCCATTGGGTGACCCAGCGTCCGGGTGGCGCCGGATGCCGCCCCTGGGCCCCCGTAGCGGAGGGGGGGCCCATCGGCGCTGGGCCGATGGGGGGAACCACGGGAGGGTTCCCCACGGG
>JACPAU010000117.1 GCA_016180705.1 Candidatus Methylomirabilota bacterium | reverse complement strand
TGCGCCGGTTCGACTACGGGGTCCTGCAGCCCTACGCGGCCTTCGACCTGCGTACCCTCCCCACCCTCGACATGCTGGAGCAGGTCCACAGCCGCCTCGGCTTCCGGCTCCCCCTCGGCCACCTGGCCGAGGAGACGTTGGGGACGACGAAGACGGGGGACGGCCTGCAGAGCCTGGTCTGGTGGAAGGCCGGGGAGGTCCAGAGGGTCATCGCGTACTGCACCGCGGATGCGGCGCTCACCGCCGCCCTCTACCGCTTCGGCCTGGAGCACGGGTACCTCCTCTACCGGGACCGGGAGGGACGCCCCGTCCGGGTGCCCGTGGCCTTCGGCCAGAATCCTGTTTCCAAGGGCCCGGCCGGCGGGCTATAATCCCCCCAATTTATCCCCGCCGGCGCCCGCGACCGAGGAGGCCTTTTTCATGAAATACGCAGCGGTGAAGCGCGCCTACGACCTGCTGTCTCCTGCGTATGACCTGCTCTTCGACCGGATCTTCTATCCCGGGCGCGTCGCGGCGGTCTCCCGCCTGCGGATCAAGTCCGGCCAGCGGGTCCTGGAGCTCGGCATCGGTACCGGCCTGAACCTTCCCCTCTACCCGGCCGACTGCCGGCTCGTCGGCATTGACCTGTCGCGGCAGATGCTCCGGAAGGCGCAGGAGCGCGTGACGGAGCTGGGCCTGGCGAACGTGCGGTTGCTGGTAATGGACGCCACGCGCCTCTCCTTCGCCGACAACGCCTTCGACCACGTGCTGGGCACCTACGTGATCAGCGCGGTTCCCGACCCGGTGCAAGTCCTCCAGGAGGCCCGCCGGGTCTGCCGCTCGGGGGGCTCCATCGTCATCCTGAACCACTTCAAGAGCGAGAACCGGGTCCTGGGGGCCTTTGAGGAGCTGGTCGCTCCCATCACGACCCGGCTGGGGCTGTTCAAGCCCGACCTCGCGCTGGGACCGCTGCTCGAGCAGGCCGGCCTGACCCCCGACCAGGTGCAGCGGGTCAGCGGCCTGAACGGGTGGCGCCTGGTCCCCTGCATCAATCGGAAGTGACGGCCGCCGAGTGCGGCGCCGCTCGGCGGCGCCCCCTCCGGCGTGGCCCGGGAGGTGTTCCATGATGCCCCGCGGCGCGCTGCGCGGAGGGGTGCTCACGGCGCTCACCGCCCTGTTGCTCCTCCTGCCCCCCGCCCCCGCCCTCCCCCAGAACGCCAGCCCCGCCCCCCAGGAGATGGAAGTCCTGGGGGTCGCCACCGACCAGCAGTCGGGCCAGCCGATGGTCCTGCTCCGGGGGAAGAGCGACCGGCGGGCGCTCACCATGATGATTGACCCCTCGGCAGCCGTGGGAATTGCGCTGCCGCTGCAGGGGGTCGCGCCCCCCCGGCCCTACACCCACGACCTGCTCCTCACGGTCATCCGCCGGGCGGGCTACAAGCTGGAGAAGGTGGTCATCACCGACCTGAAGGAGAACACCTACTTCGCGACCCTCTTCCTCCGGCGGGGCAGCGAGCCGCTCGAGGTGGACTCCCGCCCGAGCGATGCCATCGCGCTGGCCCTGCGCGCCGGCGCACCGCTCCTGGCCGCGGAGGCGGCCCTCAAGGCCCCGCCGGAAGAAGAAAAGAATCCCTGAGGACCGCCCCGACACAGCGGTCACGCGCCCCGGAGCCGCCGCCCCGTCCGCCAACCGATCTGCATGATCTCCCCACCTCCGGCGCCTCGCATCCTCCTCCTGACCGGCGCGCCCGGCGTGGGCAAGACGACGCTGCTCCGCCAGCTGCTGGCGGACCTCCCGGTGCCCCGCGCGGGCTTCCTCCCCGCCGAGATCCGCGAGGGCGGCCAGCGCCTCGGCTTCACCCTCGAGACCCTCGACGGCCGGCAGGGAGTCCTGGCGCACCGCCGCATCCCCGGGCCGCCGCGGGTCGGTCCGTACGGCGTGGACCTGGCGGTCCTGGACGGGCTGGGGACGGCCGCCCTGGAGGGGGCCCTCGCCGCCCGCTGCCTCGCGGTCATTGACGAGATCGGGAAGATGGAGTGCGCCTCGCCGCGCTTCGTGGCGGTCCTCGAGGCGGTCCTCGCCGCGGACCTCCCCTTGCTGGCCACCATCATGCTTGGGCCCCACTCCATCGCCGATCAAGTGAAGGGGCACCCGCGGGCCCGATGCCTCACCGTCACGCGCGCGAACCGCGAGGCGTGCGCCGCCGAGGCCCGAGCCCTGCTGCGGCATCTCACCGCGCCCCCGGCCCTTTCCAGTTGACGGTCCGACGGGGCGTCGGGTAGCCTACCGGCGGTTTCACCGCGCACCGAGGATCCGATGTCGCCGAAGTTCTTCACTGTCGGGGAAGCCAACGCGTTGCTCCCGACCCTCCGCCCGATCCTCCAGCGCATCGCCGAGAAGCAGCGGGAGCTGAAGGGGAGGCGCGAGGCGCTGGCCGTCTTCCGCCAGCGGGCCGCCGGGAACGGGCACCACCTGGCCTCGCCGGACTTCGTCACCCTGCGGAAGGAGGCGGAGTCCCTCGGGGAGGAACTGCAGGCCGAGATCCAGAGGGTCCACGACCTCGGCTGCGTGCTGAAGGACCTGGACCTGCTCCTGGTGGACTTCCCGGCGCTGCGGGCGGGGCGCGAGGTGCTCCTCTGCTGGAAGCCGGACGAGGAGCGGATCGCCTTCTGGCACGGCCTGGAGGAGGGGTTCGCGGGGCGCAAGCCGATCGAGGGGGCCGGCTGAGGCCCGGAGGCGGGATGGCCGACGACGCCCTGCGGGCCCGCCTGCGGCGCCGCCTCGACGACTCGCCCTTCTGGACGTTCCTGGGAATGGAGCTGGTCGAGGTGGCGGAGGGGTTCGCCCGCGTCCGGCTCACGCTCCGCCCGGAGCTCCGGAACTCCTTCGGGATCATGCACGGGGGCGCGCTCGGCGCCCTGGTGGACTCGGCCGGCGGGCTCGCCGTCCTCAGCACGGGGGTGGACGGCCCGATCCCGACCGTGGAGTACAGCCTGAACTTCCTCGCGCCCGTGGACGCCGGCGCCGTCACGGCCGAGGGCCGGCTCCTGCGGCGGGGGCGCCGGATCGCCGTCTCCGAGGTGACCGTCACGGACGAGGCGGGGCGCCTCATCGCCAAGGGACTGGTGACCAACCTGATCGCCGAGGAGCCGCGATGATCGCCTACCGGCACCACATCTTCGTCTGCATGAACGCCCGCCCGCCCGGCCACCCCAAAGGGGACTGCGCCAGCAAGGGGGGCCGCGACACGATGGCCGTCTTCCAGGAGGAGATGGAGAAGCGGGGGCTCTGGGAGAAGGTGGGCCTGAACGGCTGCACCTGCCTCGGGCCGTGCCAGCTCGGCCCGACGGTCGTCGTCTACCCCGAGGGGATCTGGTACGGCAAGGTGAGCCCGGACGACGCCCGGGAGATCATGGAGAAGCACATCGTCGGCGGCCAGCCGGTGGAGCGCCTCTTCCTGAAGACCCTCTTCGACCAGACGCTCGCCGGCGGGCCCCCTTCCTAGGATTCCCGGAGAATCAGCACGAAGGCGCCGGGGTGCGTCCCCTCGGGGGGAAGGCGGTGGAGCACCACCGTCACCGGGCGGGACGTGCCCTGGAGGGCGAGGTGGCGGGGGGCCGTCTCGTCGTCCTTCCCGAGCGCCTCGAGCGCGTGCCGCATCGCCTGCCGATCCGCGCCCGGCACCAGATCCAGCAGGGCCTTGCCCACCGCGCCCGCCTCCATGACGCCGAGCAGGTCCTCCGCGGCAGGATTGAGGAACGTGGCGGCCCCGCCCGCGTCCACCTCCACGACGCCCTCCTCCAGGTGTCGGAGGAGGTGCTCGTGGTGGCGCTTGACGGCCAACAGCTCCGTGACGACCTGGCGGGGCCGGAACCCCTCGTAGCCGTAGACCACGTCCGCCTGCTCGCCCTCCTGGCGCGGGGACGTGAGGGCCTTCAGGGCCTTCACGAGGTTCTCCCCCACGACCGGCAGCGGCCCCTTCGCCACGTAGGCCTGGGCCTCCAGGTCGCCGACCTCGCCCAGGTCGCGCGCCGCCAGCCCGGAGAAGATGACCACCGGGATGTGCTTCAGGCGGCTGTCCTGCCGGAGGTACCGGCAGAGGCGGCCGCCGTCCACCTTGGGCATGACGAGGTCGAGGATGAGCACGTCGGGCGGCTCGCGCCTGAGCGCCCGGAGCCCCTCGAGGCCGTCATAGGCCTTCCGGACCACATACCCGGCCTCGGCGAGGAGATCCCCCACCGCCTCCACGACGAACCGGTCGTTGTCCACGATCAGCACCCGCTGCTGCTTCATCGCGTGCTCCCTCCTTTCGGCCCTCCCTTCAGGAGGGTCGCCATCACCTGCTCCAGGCGCTGCCCCAGGGCAGCCGGGCCCTTGTCCGCCCCCTTGTGGAGGAAGAGCGCGGGCGCGCACTTGCCCAAGAGGGTCTTCATCGTCTCCTCCAGGGCGCTCCCGGACACGAAGAGGATGGGGGCCGGGGGCGAGACCCCGAGCCCCTTCTCCAGCGCCCGGAGGGCCATCCCGGTGGCGGGTCCGTTGAGGGGAGTCATCATGACGTCGAGGATCACCAGCTTGACGGGAAGATGCTCCTGGAAGCGGGTCGCGGCCCGGGCGAGCAGCTCGGGGCCGCTGGCGCAGACCTCCACGGTCGCCGCCAGCTTCCGCTCGAGCAGGACGTCCCGGAGGAGCGTCCGGTATACGCGGCTGTCATCCGCCACCAGGACGCACTCGAGCCGCTCGGGACCGAGGGCGGCGGCCGTCGCCAGCGGGAGGCCGCAGGCCGAGCAGCGGAGCTCGGGGCCGAGGTCCGTCTGGACGGCGTAGGTGTAGACCTCCTCGTTGCACGAGGGGCAGAAGCGGAACGCCTGCCTGGGGTCAGACGCGCCCATTCGCCTTCCCCGGGACTGCTGGGGGAGAAATGTAACAGGCACACCAGACCCGTTCCATCGCCGCGGGCCGTGGCGGCTGCGCCTCCCGGGGCCGGCCGGCGTTCACCGGGGTTTCCGGCGGCGACTGCTCAGGGCGAGACCGACGGTGCTGACGAGCTTGGCCGGGTCGAGGGACTTCCTGACGGTCCACGCCGCCCCCGCCTGGAAGGCCTTCTTGTCGAACTTCTCGTTCTCCAAGGCGGTCAGCATGATGACCGGGGTGTCCCTGGTCTGCTCGTCCTTCTTCAGGCGGCGACAGGTCTCGTACCCGTCGATCCCGGACATCATGACGTCGAGAACGATCACGTCGGGGTTTCCCTGCCGGGCCTGCGTGATGCCCTCGAGGCCGTTCTTCGCGGTGAGGACCTCGAACCCCTTCGCCTCGAACATGTCGCGGATCACGGTGAGGATGAACGCCTCGTCGTCCACGAGCAGCACGCGTCCCCGCGGCCCCTCCTCCTCGGCGGCCGGCGCGGCCGCTTCGCCTTCGCCGGGCGGCGGGGCGAGGACGGCCGTCGGCGACTCCGCCGGCGCGGGCGCCGCGGCGGGCGCGGCCCGCGGGCGCGCCGGCACGGCGGGGGGTGCCGGGGCGGCCGGCGCGGGGGCCGCCAACAGGAGTTGGACCTGCTCGCGGAGCGAATCGAGCGCCTGGCCGAAGGTGGTGAGGAAGTGCACCACCTCCCCCTCCAGCCGGGCGAGCTCGGCCACCACGGCCTGCAGCTCCTGCTTCCGGTCCTTGCGCAGCCCCTCGGTCATGGCCTCACCCGTGCCGGGACAGGCGACACGCCCACTTCCACCGCCGGGGGCAGCAAGAAACGCGCCAGGGGGCGTCAGGCCTTTTCCGACGCCTTTTTGATTGAAAACGGGGGTGCCGAAAACTAGAATACCTGCGCCTTCGGACGGAAAGCGGAGGGCCCATGTCCACGGACGTCCTCCAGGTGGAAGTGGCGGAGGGGATCGCCACCCTCACCATCAACCGGCCCGAGGT
>JACPAU010000116.1 GCA_016180705.1 Candidatus Methylomirabilota bacterium | reverse complement strand
AGCTTGAGACGGATCGCGTCCCTCTCGGCCTGCGTCGCGTCCGGGTTCTCCGTGACTAGGCCGAGGGCGGTCTGGAGATGCCCGATGGCCTCCCGGTTGGCCCCAATGGTCACGGCAGCATCCGCGGAGGTCAGCAGGTAGGGCACGGCCTGCATGCGCCGGTCACTCTGGGCCCAGTGGTGGGCGAGCTGATCGCAGACCTCTTCCGTGCGGCCCCGATACAGGCGCTCGAGCATCTCGGCCGTCCGCCGGTGGCGGGCCTGCCGGTCGGACTGGAGCAGGGTCCCGTAGGCAACGTCCTGCGTCAGAACGTGCCGGAATGCAAGGATGGCCACGGGACCTGAGCGCTGACGGTCGAGGAAGCCCCTGCGCTCGATCCGGGTCAGATCGTCCTCAAGGCGATCGGTCGGGGCCAGCGCGCGGAGGTGGGCGAGGGGAAACTGCTTGCCGAGTACGGCGGCGTCGGCGAGCAGCTCGCGGGCGGAAGCGGGGAGCCGATCGATCCGGTGGGCGATGAGGGCACGAATGGTGGAGGGGATGATCGCCTCGACTCCTTCGCGCAGGTCGTAGGCGCCCTGGTTCAGCAGCAGGTCGCCGCGCTCCCGGAACGCCCGGACGAGCTCCTCCACGTAGAACGGATTCCCTTCCGAGCGGGCCGCGACGATTCGGCGCAGGCGCTCGGATGCAGGGTAGGGCTCCACCTGGGCGTCCACGAGGGCGTAGACGTGATCCGTCGAGAGCGCCTGCAGGTTCAGTTCCCGGATTCGACCGAGCTCGAGGTTGGTACCGGTGAGGGCAAGGCGTGAGGTCATGAGGAGCATCAATGGGAGCCGGCGGGACTCGAGCGCAAGGTGGCGCACCAACTCCTCCGAAGACGGGTCAAGCCAGTGGAGGTCTTCGATCACGAGAATCCGCGGGGCGCGCCGACACTCCTCGCTGATCCATGCCGTTACCGCGTCCCGAACTCGATCCTGCCGGTCGTCGGGCTGGTGGGTCGGTTGCTGGGAGAGCGCCTCACACCCCGTACCGGTGATGGAAAGGACCTCGGGGGCGAGCATCGCCAGGTCGGGCGACAGATCCCAGAGCCGCCGATGGAGGTGATCGCGGGTCGCCGAAAGGTCGGCGTCCGGTTGGATGCCGGCCAGTTGCCGGAGCAGCTGCCGGAACACGAAGTAGGCCGCCCCTCGCGCGTGGGAGAGGGCCGCGCCCTCGATCCGGTCCGCGATCCCCAGGCTCCGCTGGAACTCGTAGGCGAGCCTCGATTTCCCGATGCCCGGCTCCCCGACGAGACAGACAGCCTCCCCCTGCCCCTTGACCACCCCCTCCCAGCACTCGCCGAGGGCGAGCAGTTCGGCCTCGCGTCCGCGGAACGGGGAGACGCCGCGTCGCAGGGAAGCCTCCAGGCGCGAGACGACCGTTCCCTCGCCTTCCAGGACATGCGCCTCTACCGGCTCTGCGACGCCGCGTACGCGTACGGGGCCCAGCGGCCGGAAGCGGAAGTACCCCTCCCCCAGGCGATAGGTGGGGGCAGCGACCAGGATCGTTCCGGGATCGGCTGCCTGCTGCATCCGGGCGGCGAGGTTCGTGGTCAGTCCCTGGGCCGTGTAGTCCATCCGGAGGTCGTCCCCGATCGCGCCCACGACGACCGGGCCGCTATTGAGGCCCAGCCGCACCTGGAGCGAGAGCCCCTTATCGCGCCGCAGGCCGGCGGCGTACTCCCCGAAAGCCCGCTGAACTTCTAGCGCCGCGTGGAGGGCCCGCCGCGCATGGTCTTCGTGGGCGATCGGCGCCCCGAAGAGGGCCATGATCCCATCCCCGGTGAACTGGTTGACCGTGCCCTCCCAGCGATGCACGGCATCCAGCATGATCTGGAAGGCACCGTCCATCACGGCGTGGAAGTCTTCGGGGTCGAGCGCGCCGGCCAGCTCGGTGGAACCCTGGATGTCCACGAAGAGGACGGTCACCTCCTTCCGCTCCCCCCGGAGCGCCCTTCCCTCGGTGAGGATCCGCTTGGCGAGGTGGTAGGGGGTGTACGAAACGGGGGGACGGGCGTCAGGGGTCCGCTGGGGGGCGGAGGCGCTGAGCGTCGTCCCGCAGGTATCGCAGAAGCGGGCCCCGGGGCGCGTGCGCTGACCGCAGGAGGGACACGGTAACTCGAGCTCGACCGGAAGGCCGCACGCCTCACAGAAGCGAGCGCCCTCCCGGTTATCGTGGCCGCACCCCGGGCAGTGCATGCTGCCGCTCGCTCCCGGGGGATCCCGTGCCGCCTCCGCGGTTCGCGGCGGTTGGCCGCGGTCTCCCCCGCGCTCTACTCCTCCTGCAGGCCTGCAGTCACGGACTGGGTGAAGACCATGTTCATCGCCCAGTAGGCCGCGAAGGCGATGATTTCCTGGATTTCCTCCTTCGAGAACCCGTTTTCGGCCATCTCCCGGAAATCCTTCGGCTGCAGATCGGCCGACTCGGTCGCGACTTTGAGGGCATAGCGCACGAATAGGCGATCGCGTTCCTTGAGGGGGAGGGCCCCGGGGTCCGCGCAGATGGCGTCCAGCGTCGCCTCGTCGATCCCGAGCTTGTTTAGTTGGGTCCGGGCGCCGGTGAAGCACCCCCGGCACCGCTTGGCGTGGGCGATGAGCATGACCGCCATGTTCCGCGCCTCCCAGGGGAATCGAGACTGGTAGCTCAAATTTTGGAAGGCCGTGAACCTCCCCTCGATGATCTTCGGGAATCGGCCGAAGACCTTCCAGGAGCGCGGGAGCGATTCGAGTCCCAACAGGCGACGGTATTCCTCCAGCGTCTGCCGAACCTCGGGGGAAAGTTCCTCGTCGGTGGGGAGTTCGAAGAAGGCCATCGCATCCCCTCCCGCTTGCTCACTCCTCTGTGAGCCCAGCCATTCCGGATTGGGTGAAGACCATCGTCATGGTCCAGAACGCGGCGAAGGCGATGATCTCCTGGATATCCTCCTTCGGGAACCCGTGCGCGGCCATCTCCCGGAAGTCCTTGGGTTGGAGGTTGGCCGAGTCGGTCGCGATCTTCAGGGCGTAGCGCACGAACAGGCGCTCGCGCTCCTTCAGCGGGAGGCCTTCCGGATTGGCGCAGATGCCGTCCAGGGTAGTCCGGTCGAAGCCGAGCTTCTCCAGGTTCAACCGGGAGGTTTCGAAGCAGCCTTCGCAGCGCTTGGCGTGGGCGATGAGCATGACCGCGAGGTTGCGCGCATCCCACGGGAACTTCGACGGGAAGCCGAGGTGCTGGAAAACCTTCAGCCTCGCCTCGACGATCTTGGGGTTCCGGCCGAACATCTTGAACGTGCGAGGGACCTGCTCCGTGCCCAGCAGACGCCGGGATTCCTCCAGCATCTGACGGACCTCGGGGGTGAGTTCCTCATCCGCCGGGAGATCGAAGAACGCCATGGGACGTTCTCCCTGCATCGCGTGGGCGCTCTGGGGAAGAGGAAGGCAAGGCTTGCTGCCGAAAAGCTACCACGGAGCAACCGGGGCCGCAACCCGCGACCGGACCGAGGGCGGCGAACGCGGCGCCGTCCTACCGCCCTCCGAAGATGGCGCCAACCGGCAGCGTGAGGCTGAGCACGCGCGCGAAGAGGAGATAGAGACCGCCGGTGAAGGTCACGCTGAAGAGCAGCCCGCGGGGCCAGGGCTTCTCCCCGAGGACGATCAGGGCCCCGAGGAAGAAGAGGAAAGTGGAGAGGGCGTACCCCAGCCACTCCATCGTCAGGGCGTTGGCCACCAGGAGGGCGAGGACGAGGCCCGACCGGCCGAAGCGGGCGAGGCGCTTGCCGCTGGGCGGCGCCGGTTCCCCCGGGGAGGCGGGCGGGAAGAGGAGCAGGACGACCGCCAGGAGCAGGAGGGAGCCGCCCAGGAGCGTGGGGAAGGCCGAGGGGCCCAGCGGATCGGCCATCGCGGGGGACACGAGCCGCCGGGCTCCGATGAGGTAGGCGGCGGCCCCGGCCAGGATGACCAGGGCCGCCGCCCGATCGTGTCCGATCACTTCAGGAAGCCCAGTTCCTTCAGAAGAGTCTCGCTCGCCTCCAGGTCCTGGTTCAGGAACCGAGCGTACTCCGCCCCGCCCAGGTAGAAATCGAACCACTTGTTGGCCTGCAGCGTCTTCTTCCAGCCCTCGGTCTTGACCATCTTCCCGAGCGCGGTCACCCAGAAGTCGGCTGCCTCCTTCGGGATGCCCGGCGCCGCGTAGAACCCCCGCCACAGGATGTAGGTCGCATTGACCCCCTGCTCGACGGCGGTCGGGATGTGCTGCAGGCTCCCGCCCAGGCGCCTGTCCGAGAGGAGCGCGAGGACGCGGACCTCGCCCGCCTCCACCTGCCCCACGATCTCGGAGATGTCGGGAGAGGCGGCTGCCGTGTGCCCGCCGAGGAGGGAGGCCATCGCCTCCCCGCCCCCCTGGTGCGGCACGTACTTCACCTTGGTGGGATCGAGGCCCGCCGCCTTGATGATCTTGGCGAATTTCACGTGGTCCTGCCCGCCTGGGGCGGAGCCGCCGGCGACGGAGACGTCGGCGGGGTTCTTCCGGTAGGCATCGAGGAGGTCCTTCAGATTCCTGTAGGGAGAGTCCTTCCGGACGACGATCGTGCCGTAGTCGGTCGCGATCGCCGCGACGGGGGTCACGTCCTTGTAGGTGTAGGGGACGCGCTTCAGGGCGAGCGTGAACGTCAGGGCCGGCGAAGCCGCGATCAGGAGGTGACCGTCACCCTTGCGCCTGGAGATCACGTGGGAGATGGCCACGGCTCCGCTGCCGCCGGGCATGTTGGAGACCGCGATCGGCTGGGTGACCAGTTTTTCTTCGGTCAGGACCTTGGCTGTCGAACGCGAGGTGAGGTCCCAGCCGCCGCCGGGGTTGGCGGGAGCGATGATCTCGATGGCCTTCTCGGGGAAGGCAGCGGCCGCAGGACCGGCCAGCAGGGCGCCCAGGACGAGTGCCCCCAGGGCGCACAGAGCCATGCGGGAGACACGGTGCGCGCGCATCGTACCCTCCTGTGTTGGACGGAAACGGGTGGGAGAGTCGAACGGGTGGTTGCGAATATTAGCACCAGCCCCGGGGGGGCGCAAGGTCTTCCACCCCGGAGTGGTCAGGCCAGGAGCCGGAGGGCCGCCAGGTACGCCAGCACCCCCGCCGCCACGGCCGCGAAGAGGTTGCGGGTCCGGCGCGCGAGGGTGAAGGTGAGGACCCCCCCCACGAGGCGAGGAGCCAGGCGGGGCAGGTCCACCGCCCCCTCCGTAAAGAGGAGACCCGGGATCGCGAGGGCCGCCAGGACGGCGAGGGGGACGTGCCGGAGCCAGCGCTCCGCCGCCGCAGGCAGCGGCCGGTCGCGCAGCGTGAGGGTGGAGACCGCCCGGGTCAGGTAGGTGACGGCGGCCATTCCCAGGATGACGAGCGCGACCCCGACCCTCATCCCCGCTCCAGAGCGGCACCCACCAGGCTCCCCCCCAGACCCGCTGCGATGAGGTGGCTGTTGCCGGGCAGGAGGAGCATCCCGGCGATGCTGATGGCGGCCGCCGCGCCGAGGACCGTCCAGCCCACGCGGCCCTCGAGGAAAAAGGTCAAGAGGGCGATGAAGACGGCAGTCACGGCGAAATCCAGGCCGTACCGCTCCGGCGGCCCGATGAGAGCGCCGAGGGCCGCCCCCAGGGCCGTCCCGCCGTTCCACCCGACATAGATGGCGAGGAAACTGCCGAGCACGTAGCCGGCGAAGAGCCGCTGGCGCTGGGCCCGGCTCATGACCAGGGCGTAGGTCTCGTCCGAGAGGCCGAAGGCGACGGCCCCCAGGAGCGGCCGGGAGACTCCTTGCAGGACCCGCGTGAGGGAGGCACCCATCAGGAGGTGCCGGAGATTGATGGCCGCCGTCGTGGCGATGATGGTGGCCGGCGCGGCCGCGGCGGCGAGGAGGGGCAG
>JACPAU010000115.1 GCA_016180705.1 Candidatus Methylomirabilota bacterium | reverse complement strand
CAGTTACCGGATGCGGCGCAGCAGGTCGCGGATCTCGTCCGCGGCAGGCCCCGCGGGCTGGAGCTTCACCGCCTGCTCCAGGGCGGCCCGGGCCTCGGCCCGGCGGCCGGCGCGGACGTAGGCGATGCCGAGGTTGCGGTAGACGATGGCCACGTTCGGGGTCAGCCGGCTCGCCGTCTGGAAGGACGCGATCGCGAGGTCCAGTTTGTTCTGGGCCAGGTAGATGATTCCGAGGCTGTTGTGCGCGTTGGCGAACTCCGGGTCCACGTCCACGGCCCGGCGGAACTGAGCAGCCGCCTCCTCCAGCCGCGCCTGCTGCTGGTAGACGGTCCCGAGGGCGAAGTGCGCCAGGTGTGGCGTGGGGTAGAAACTGTTGGCAAGGGCCGCCTTGAGCGCCTGCTCGGCCCGCGCGAAGTCCCCCTGCTCGAGGTACGCTCGGCCGAGATCGGTCAGGGCATCCGAGGATTTCGGATCGAGTTCGACCGCCCGCCTGAGGGCCGCCACGGCCTCGGGGAGGTTCCGGTCCAGGTAGTAGGCCAGCCCGAGGCCACGATGGTACGGCGCCTGGCCGGGGGCCATCTCGATCGCGCGCGTGAACTCGGGCAGCGCCCGCCTCGGCTCGCCCGAGTTGAGGTAGGCCACTCCAAGGTTGTAGTAGTCCTCAGCCTTCCCCGGCGGCTCGGCCCCATACGGCGTGGTCGCGCATCCCGCCAGGAAGAGCACGACCGCCCACCCCCACGCTCGCCGCTTTCCGCGCATCCCGGTCATCCCCTCCTGCGGCCCTGAAGGCCGCCGTCCCTCGCTTTCTCGCTAGAAGGAAGCGAGCAGCCGGGCCAGGTCCCCGTACTCCTCGGGTAGATCCACCTTGACCGGCCGGAGGCGGGCGGGAGCCTCCTCCGGCTCCTCCGCTCGGGCCGGGCTTGGCCGGACGGCCGCCGCGGCCCGGGCCGCCGGGCGGGGCGCGGGTGCCGCGGCCCTCGCCGGCCCATCGGGGTCGTCCGCCAGGACCAGAACCCCCTCCATCTCCGGCGGGGCCTCGGGCGGACCAGCAGGCGCAGACGGGGGAGCGGCGGCGGGGGCGGCCGCAGGAGCCGCCGGGGCCGCAGCGGCCTCCTTCGGGACCGGCGGCGTCTCGGGAGGCGGCCGCCGGGGGTAGAATGGGGGCTGCTTGTCGAACCACTCCCGGCGCTCCTGGCTGCTCCAGCCCCGGTAGTCAATGCTCTCGAGGATAAAGCCGAGCTCCTGCAGGAACTCCAGCGCCTCCTCCTCGTGCGCCTCCCCCTCCGCCGACGAGAAGGGGTTCGCCCGGTGCCGGTACACCTGGGCACGATCCAGGCTCGACACGTACAGGCAGACGTAGCAGACCGAGCGCCCGCCCCCGGCCGATGCGATGATCGCATAGGCCCGGGCTTCGGCTCCCGCGAAGTCCGTCCCGGCCACCGGGGTCAGGTTGAGGGACCAGGCGACCCGCTCGATGCCGTCGGAGGAGACGGGGATGCGGTCGAGGGAGGCATCCAGGTCGAACATCGCCCTATCCGCCTGCGGCCCGCCGCCCGCCCCCGAGCTGGTAACGGCGGACGGCCCGGTCGTGCTCGGCGAAGGACTTGGAGAAGTGGTGCGTGCCGTCGTTCTTCGACACGAAGTAGAGGTACCCCACGTCGGCCGGGTACAGGACGGCCCGCAGGGCGGCCTCCCCGGGGTTGGAGATGGGCCCCGGGGGGAGGCCGGGGTGGACGTAGGTATTGTACACGTTGCGCGAGGACCGGAGGTCGGCGTGGGTGATGCGGGAGGAGATGGGTTTGCCGCGCCCGTACAGGACGGTGGGGTCGGCCTGCAGGAGCATCCTCCGCTTGAGCCGGTTGTGGAAGACGGCCGCGATGATGGGCTTCTCCTCGTTGCTGATCGCCTCCCGCTCCAC
Source organism: Candidatus Methylomirabilota bacterium (assembly GCA_016180705.1). Classification (GTDB taxonomy): domain Bacteria; phylum Methylomirabilota; class Methylomirabilia; order Methylomirabilales; family JACPAU01; genus JACPAU01. The sequence goes on along the minus strand of JACPAU010000115.1, from coordinate 5,090 downwards.
GATGGAGGCCAGCGTGACGATCTCGTATCGGGTCAGCCGCAGCCGCCGGGCCCGGATCTCCTCCTCCAGCGGGAAGGCCCGGAAGAAGCGGGCCACCATCTTCTCGATGATCGTCTCCTCCCGGAGTCCCTTCGTGAAGTAGTAGGTGTCGGGGAAGAGGAACCCCTCCAGCATGGTCGCCTCCGGGTCCACCCGGGAGGCGAAGATGGGGTCGTAGACCAGGTTGAGGAAGCGGTCCCGATCGGCGAGCCCCTCCTGCTGCAGCAGCGCCGCGACTTCCCGCGCCGTGGCCCCTTCCGGGACGGTCACGCGGTGGAGGACCACCCGGCCCTCCTCCATCGCCGTGAGGACATCCAGGACACCCATGTCGGTGGTGAACTGGTACTCCCCCGCCTTCAGGGAGTCGGTAGTCCCGCGCAGCGCCGCCAGGGCCAGGAAGAGCCACTGGTTCGGGATGACGCCGTCGGTCTGCAGGCGGGCCGCCACCTCCCGCGCGGGCGTCCGAGCCGGGATCTCGACGGTCCGGGGCGGCCGCTCGGTAAAGCCGAAGCGTGCCTTGGGATGGAACGCCATGTAGAGGGAGGTGCCGCCGATCGTGAGAACCGGGAAAGAGAGGACCAGGAAGGCCCCGGCGAGGACGGCGTGGCGCCTGGGCGTACCCGGCCTCATTCCGCCTCCTGTTTCCGGGAGGCGCGGGTCCGGTCCAGGTAGCCCTGGAGGATGAGCGCGGCCGCGACCGCGTCCACCCGGCCCCGGCGGCGGCGCCGGCTGAGACCCGCCTCCGTGAGGACGCGGGTGGCCGCCTGGGTCGTGAGCCGCTCGTCCCAGAGCGTCACGGGCAGGCCGAGGGCCTCCCGCAGCTCCCGCGCCAGCTCCCGGGCCGCCTCCGCCTGGGGCCCCACGCTCCCGTCCATGTTCCGGGGCAGGCCGACCACGACCTCGCCGATGCCCCATTCCTGGACCAGCGCCCGCAGGTGGGCGAGGTCGGCCGGGCGCCCCCGGCTCACCCACGTGGGCAGACCCTGGGCGGTCAGGCCCAGCTCGTCGCTCACGGCCAGCCCAAAACGGACCGCTCCCGGATCAACGCCCAAGATGCGCATTCGCTGCTCCCATCCCCTCCAAACGAAAAGGCCGGGGGGAGCAAAGAGAATTCCCCCTGGCCGCGCCTATCTTCTCAAAACAAAAGGATTTATACCTCGAATCCGCCTCCGCTGTCAAGGGGCCCGACCCGCCGTCGCGATGAAAGCGCCTTGTCTTTGGCGGAGGGGTGCAATATAAAGACCAGGGAGATGGACACGCGCAACCGCTGGATTCGGCTGTATGACCTGGCCTTCGGGGCGCTCGGGCCGCAGGGCTGGTGGCCTGCCCGAAACCCGTTCGAGGTCATCGTCGGGGCGATCCTGTCCCAACACACCGCTTGGCGGAATGCCGAGCGAGCCCTCCTCCGGCTGCGGGAGGCGGGAGCGCTGACACCACGCAAGATGGCCGCCCTTCCCGCCGCCCGCCTCGCGCGGGTGATCCGGCCTGCTGGAAGCTATCGGGGGAAAGCGAGGGCCCTCCGCGCGTTCCTCACGGCGCTCCGGCGCGACTTCGGGGGACAGGTCGGCCGGCTCCTGCGGCAGCCGGCGGAGGGCCTGCGCCCCTGGTTGATGAGTGTCCCCGGGATCGGGCCGGAGACGGCGGACTGCATCCTGCTCTATGCGGCCGGCTCTCCCGCCTTCGTGGCCGACGCCTATGCCCGGCGGATCCTGGCCCGCCACGGCCTCGTCCCCTTCGCCGCCGGCTACGAAGGGGTACGCCGGGAGGGTGAGGCTCACCTCCCCCCCGATCCTGCCCTGCAGGGGGAACTGCACGCCCTCCTGGTAACCGTGGGGAAGCGGTTCTGCCGGACCCGCCCCCGGTGCAGCGCCTGCCCCCTCCGTCCCGACCTCCCGAATGGGGTCCACCTCGCCCCCGTCCGGGCGACCCGGCGCGCGATCCCCTCTGCCCCGTCCGGTAGTCATCAGAAGATTACTGGAGCCGAGCGATGGCCGACCTAGAGACGCAGCTCCTCGCCATCGGCCGTAGCCACCGGGGCCAGGCCACGCCCGCGGCCTTCGAGGAGACTCTCTCCTGCATCGTGGGCCACATCGCCCGCCTCTTCGAGGTCAGCTTGGACGAGGTGGCCGTCCTCCTCCGGCGGCACCGGGGTGGGAACGAGGTACTCCGCTTCGCCTACCCCCTCGAGTTCCTCCGCTCCGGGCGGACGGAGTTCCCCGTGGTGGGGACGAAACCTTCCATCGCCGGGCGGACGATCGGCGGCCGCGAACCCCTCCTCGTCAACCAGACGGCGGTGGAGCGCCACCTGGACGCCTTCGAGAAGATCCCCACCCAGGACCGGGCCGGCCTGCCCATTCAGCGATTGATGTCGGTGCCGATCTGGGGGAGCCCCGGCAACGCGATCGGCGTCCTCCAGGTCAGCCGCAAGGGCCGCACGGCCGAGGAGTCCGGGCCCGAGTTTACACCCGAGCACCTGGCCGGCCTCGCGGCCGTCGGCCAGCAGGTCGGGCCCTACCTGCTGCGGGCCACCCCGCGCGACTTCTAATACAAACGACAGAATCAAAGTGACACCGTCCGGGTCCTGTCGCCGGCGCCGCCCCGGCCCCCGGCCCCCGTGGGGAATCCTCCCGTGGTTCCCCCCTCGGCCAAGCGCCGATGGGACCCCCCTCCGCTACGGGGGCCCGGGGGCGGCATCCGGCGCCACCCGAACGCTGGGTCCCACAAGGGATGTCGTTTGTACTAGGAAGTTCTGGGGGGAGTTCCGGCGGGGCGCGGCTGTCAGGCGGACGCCCGTTGCAGGAGGCGGAGGATCTTCGCGACCAGGTCCTCCGGCTTGAAGGGCTTCACCAGGAAGTCGTCGGCCTTGTACTTCAGCTGCGCCTCCACCTGGTACTGCACGCTCTTGTACACCCCGGTCATCATGATGACCGGCACCGGCCGGGGCGCGGTCCGCTCCTTGACGTACCGGCAGAGGTCGAAGCCGTGGATCCCGGGGAGGAGAAGGTCCGTCAGGACCAGGTCGGGGCGGGCCCGGTCCAGGTACTCGAGAGCCGCGCGGCCGTCCTGCACCGCCTCCACGCGGAAGCCTGCCCCCTCCAGCACCTCGGTCACGTACGTCCGGAAGAACTCCGTGTCCTCCACGACCAGAATGAGCTGCCCCCGGTCCGCCTGCTGCTCCGCCGCCGGGCCCGCTCCGCGGGCCAGGCTCTCGGCGGCCACGCCGAAGACGTAATTGCACTGCGGGCAGGAGACCTTGGCCCGGCCGGCCGTGATCGCGGTCGGGGAGACGCGGACGGCGAGCCCGCACTCCGGGCAGGTGGCGCGGTACCAGGCAGCCGTGGCCGGGCCTGGAGCCGGCGCGACCGTCCGGCGGAAGCGCAGCCGCTCGGCGATGTAGTCCACGATCTCGGGGAAGTTCTCGGGACGCGGGATGAAGCCGTCGGCGCCCGCCTCGAACCCGAGCTGCTTGTCCGCCTCCGAGAGGGTGGCCCCCGTCATGAGGATGATTGTGGCCCCGGAGAGGCGATCGCGCAGGGCGCGGCAGCGGCGGTACCCCTCCTCCCCTTCCCCGCTCACGTCCATCAGGATGAGATCAATGGGATCGCCCAGGGGGGCGACGGCTGCGACCTCCTCCGCCTCGTCCTTCAAGGCGGTGGTCACCCGGTAGCCCTCCGACTCCAGGAGGTGCTGGAGGCCCCGGCTCACTTCCTTGTTGTCGTCAATGACCAGGATGTGTTTCGACATGCAAAAAGCCCCTCAGTCCGCCGCTCTGCACCCGGTGTGCCATCAGGCGCGGTGCCGGTGTCCGGGTGCCCGGACCCCCCTGTGACCCGTTCTACCCAATTCCAACGTCCAAGTCTATTGCCCGGCTCCCACCTCCGACAAAAAGGGGGCCATCAGCTCCCCGCCGACGAGCCCCCTCCCCAGCCCGGAAGTCAACCGGCTCAGGTGCTGCGCTGCCTGGCCCACAGGGGGTTATACCCCTCCACGAAGGCCTTGACCGAGGCCACGATGATGTCCGGCGAGGTCCCGGTGGCTACCACCCGGTTCTGCTGCGCGTCCGTCATGACCAGCGTCGTCTCGACGGACGCGTGGGTCCCCGGCGTATTGATCTCGACCTGGTAGTCAGCGAGCTGGAAGAAGACCTGGCCCCGCTGGAGCACCAGGGCCTTGAGGGCGTTGATGACGGCGTCCACCGGGCCGACCCCCGTGGCCTCCCCTTCCAGCCGCTCCCCGGCGAAGGTGACCCAGACCTTCGCCTCCGCCTTTCCGTGCAGCGTGGTCTTGACCTGGAAGTCCTCCACCTTCAGGACTACGTCCTCCGGGCTCGAGAGGCCGCGGAGGGCCGTCTCCAGGATGTACTGGAGGTCCCCCTTGGTCACCGCCTTGCCCTTGTTGACGAAGTCCTCCACCAGGCTCAGCACGCGCTGGCCGTACTCCGACGTGAGCCGGACGCCGAACTCCTGGCGCACCAAGTCCACGACCGCCTGCTTGGAGGGAACCTCTGCCAGCAGGTGCCGGTCCCCGTTCTTCGCCCCGGCCGCCCGGATCTCGTACAGCTTGAGCTTCAGGAACTTGTCCACCTCCTGGAGCGTCGGCTCGATGGCGGCCGGAGACGGGAGACCCTTCAGGGCGCTCTTGGGGTCCTTGAGGCCGTTGCCGGTGCCGAGGCAGACCACCACCTCGTCCGGGCGGATCCGCCCCGTGGTCAGGAGGGCGTTCAGGGCGGCGATGGGGATGGCGCCGGCCGGCTCCACGAAGATGGACTCCAGGCGGGCGAGGCGCTGCTGCGCCTCCAGGATCTCGGCGTCGGTGAGCGCCAGGGCGCAGCCCGCGGACTCCCGCAGCGCGGCCAGCGCCTTGACGCCGTCCAGGGGGTCTCCGGCCGAGAGGGCAGACGCGACGGTGCTCGGCTTGGCCACGGGGATCACGGTATCCCGGCCCTGGTTGAAGGCGCTCACGATCGGCTGGCAGCCCTCCGGCTGCACCCCGATCAGGCGGGGGAGGCGGTAAATGAGGCCCAGCTCGTAGAACTCCTTGAAGCCCTTCCA
>JACPAU010000114.1 GCA_016180705.1 Candidatus Methylomirabilota bacterium | reverse complement strand
ACATCGTTCAGGCTGCCCTGCTCATCCCCGCCCTGATCAAGCTGGGCGTGGTCCCGATCGCCGCCCACCTATTCGTGTTCTACTTCGCCATCATCTCGGCCATCACGCCTCCGGTGGCGATGGCCGTCTATGCCGCGGCCGGCATCAGCGGCTCGAACCTCTGGCAGACCGGGCTGGCTGCCGTCCGGCTCGGGGCGACGGGTTTCATCGTTCCCTTCATGTTCGTCTACGGGCCGCCCCTCCTCTTCATCGGAGACTGGTGGACCGTGGGAGGCGCGCTGCTTTCGGCCTCGGTCGGGGTCACCGCCCTCGCCGCGGGGCTGCACGGGTACCTCATGCGTCCCCTCTACTGGTGGGAGCGGGGGGTGCTGGTGGCGGGCGCCCTCCTCTTGATCAAGCCGGGGCTCCTCACGGATCTGGCGGGCGCGCTCGTCCTTGCGGTAGTCGTGGCGGCACAGCGGTTCCTCCCGGGTCCGGCGCCGGCGCGCCCCGCCGCGGCGCAGGAAGGCCCCGGCGTCGTCCTGGACGCGGAGAGGGTCGAGCGGGCCGAGCGGGGCGGGTGAGGCGGGAAGCGGAGGGCACCATGGGGAAGACGGTGGACGGAATCATCGTGGCGCTGGTCACGCCCCTCACCCCGGAAGAGCGGCTGGACGAGGGGGCCTTCCGCAAGCTGGTGAGCCACGTGATCGCGGAAGGGGTGCACGGCCTCTTCCCGGCCGGGAGCACGGGGGAGTTCTACGCGCTCACCGGGGAGGAGAAGCGCCGCCTCGTCGGCTGGTGCGTCGAGGAAGCGGCCGGACGCGTGACCGTGATGCCGAACGTGGGGGCGGTCACCACGGCCGAGTCGGTGGCGCTGGCCCGTGAGGCGGAGGCGATGGGGGCCGACGCGGTCTCGGTCATCACCCCCTATTACTGCCAGCCCTCACAGGCGGAGCTGTTCGAACACTACGCCACCATCTGCCGGGCGGTCCGGATCCCGGTCCTCGCCTACAACAACCCGGGGCGGGCCGGCGGAGTCGCCCTCACGCTCGAGACGACCCTGCGCCTCGCCCACGCCTTCGAGAACTTCGCCGGAATCAAGGACAGCACCGGCGACCTCACGGAGACGGCGGAACTGATCCGCCGCGCGCCGCCAAGCTTCAGGGTGATCATGGGGCGGGACACCCTGATCTACGGCGCCCTCGCCTACGGGGCCGCCGGGGCCGTCGCCGCCACGGCCAACGTGGCGCCCCGCCTCACGGTGTCCCTCTACGAGGCCGTCCGCGCGGGCAACTTCGGGGAGGCGAAGGCACTCCAGCGGCGGCTGGCCCCGCTCCGCATGGCCTTCGGGATCGGCACCTTCCCGGCCATGCTGAAGGAGGCCCTGGTGATGCAAGGCGTGCTCGCTTCGGCCGCATGCAAGCGGCCGGTGGGCCCCCTCTCTGCCGAGGAGCGGACCCGCCTCCGGGCGGTCCTGGAAGAGGTCGGGGTCCTGTGACGGGCGGCCCCTTCACCGTCTGCCTGACGGAACCGATCCACCCCGACGGCGAGGCCCTGCTCGCGCGAGCCGCGGCGGTCCGGTACGCGACGGGTCACGACGAGGCGGCGTTTGCCGCGGCGCTCGGCGAGGCCGACGGCCTCATCGTGCGGGTGAAGGGCCGGGTCACGGAATCCCTGCTCGCGCGCTGCCCCCGCCTGAAGGTGATCGCCCGGCACGGGGTGGGCGTGGACAACGTGGATGTGGCCGCGGCGACGCGGCGGCGGATCCCGGTCTGCGTGACGCTGGGGGCCAACACGGAGGCCGTGGCCGAGCATGCCTTCCTGCTGATGCTGGCGGTCGGCAAGCGTCTGGTGGCGGTGAACGCCGGCGTCCGGCGGGGCGCCTGGGATGCCCTCCGACGCGACCTGTACGCGGGGCTCTGCGGGCGGACGCTGGGGATCGTCGGGATGGGCCGGGTCGGGGCGCGGGTGGCGGCGCTGGCCGGGGCGTTCGGGATGCGCCCGCTCGGCTACGACCCGGCGCTGCCGGCCGAGGAGATCCGGCGGCGGGGGGCAGCGCCGGTGGACCTCGCCTCGCTGCTGCGGGAGGCGGACATCGTGAGCCTGCACGCGCCCCTCACGCCCGAGACCCAGCACCTCCTGAACGGGGAGACGATCGGCATGATGAAGCCGGGGGCGATCCTCGTGAACACCTCGCGGGGGGCGCTGGTGGATGATGCGGCGCTGAGTGAGGCCATTCGGAGCGGCCGTCTGGCCGGGGCAGGGATCGACGTGATGGAACCGGAGCCGCCCCATCCCGACAATCCTCTCCTCGCCCTCGAGCAGGTCCTCATCACTCCCCACATTGCCGCCCACACGGAGGACAGCATGCGGCGGATGGCCGTCACGGCGGTCGAGCAGGTCCTGATGGCGCTCGAGGGAAAGCGCCCGACCATGGCGATCAACCCGGAGATCTGGGAGAGGTGAGGGACAAGGCCTGCTCCTCTCCCGCCGGAATTCCACAGGAGGCGCATCCCGTTTCTGGCGACGCCCCTGCCCGGATCGGCAGAGGTCGCGTTTTCTCAGGGGTTAGCGCCTCTCCCTTGCGCACACCTTATCCACAGACCCGGACTTCCCGGCGCATCGGCTCCCACCCATCCGCCCCCTCCTTCGTCCGGTCCGCGGGCAGTATCGTATAAAGGCTTGACTTCCTGGGATTGGCCGTCGCCTCGAGCGACAGCCGGGCAGTGGAAACGCCCTGGCGGCGATCCTTCTTGGGGGGAGCCCCCTGCCCTCTGCGGGCCAGACAACCGGGGTTATCCACACCTTTTCCCCATGCAGAAAATGCTGTCCGCCCGGGGGGAAAGACCCGGGGCTAAGGGGGTTCTGCTCCGCTACGGGGGCGTGCAGGGAAAAAGCAGGCCCCGGCGAGTTGCCGGGGCCCGGGGCTGTCGCTGGATGGGCTAGTCGCCGTAAGGCGTCGCCTGCTCCAGCGGGCACTCCTGGGGGCTCACGCCGAAGAGCCAGGGCATGGTGCAGACGGCGAAGGTCAGGGGCTTGACCAGCGCGAGGTCGAGGACGACCCCCACCGGGTGTAGGCCGTAGACAATCCAGCGGCCGGGGTAGTCGTTATACACGGTCTCATCCACCTGCTGCGCGACGGCCGGACCGCTGAGGCAGAGCGCCAGGAGCAGGGCCGCCATCAGGATCGCCACTCCCTTTCTCACCGGTGGCCTCCTTTCTTGTCTTGTGAGCCAGATATGTGCCGGAGCCACACCGCCTATTCGTGCCCCGCCCTTTTTGGGGTGCAAAATCCGGACCCGGCTCGGGCGACGCAGAGAACGCGATTATGCAGACCTCCGGGCCAGGCTGCAAGGGAGATTTTCCCCCGCCTTGGCAAGCCCGTGCCACCCGGCTACAATGCCCCGAGAAGGCGTCCATGCGTTTCCCCAAGGCTCTCCGCGACCCCCTGGCCCACCTCGTCGTTGCGGCCGTGAGCGATCCGACCCACGCGGCCCCCCTCTGGACGTTCCGGAACTTCTGTCGCCTCGCGCTCCACTCCGAAGGCGGCAGCGTGCCGGACCGGGCGCTGGACGCCCTGCCGCAGCCTCCCTGGATGGCCCCGTCGGTCGCGGGCGAGGCGCTCAAGGAGAGTCCGCTCGTGGCTCCCGTCAGGGGCGGCCGGCTGGTCCTGGCTCCTGCCTTCGCCCGGTACCTCCCCGCGGTCGCGCAGCAGGTGGAGGCGTACTGGGCGGCGGCCCAGGCCTTCGCGGAGCAGGGCGGGGCCCGCCGGGCGGGGCTGGCGGGCGCCCTCGAGTGCGGGGCGGCCCTCTACAACGCCGGTCTCTACTTCGAGACCCACGAGCTGCTCGAGCCGGTCTGGATGGAGCAGCCGAAGGGCCCCGACCTGACCGTCCTGCAGGGGATCATTCAGGCGGCCGTGGGGCTCTACCACTTCCAGCACGGGAACTGGCGCGGGGGCATCCGGGTCCTCGGGTACGGCCTGAGCAAGGCCGAGGCTGGGCGGCCGACCTTCCACGGTCTCGAGATGGAGGACCTCATGCGCGGGCTCGCCGCGTCCCGGGAGGCGGCCCGCGCCGTCGCGGCCGGGGAGCGGGACGCGTTCCCCTGGGAGGCGGTGCCGGCGATGCGCTTCGCCGGGGACGGGGCCGAAGCGTGATCGCCCTCGCGGATGTCCACAAGGTCTACCGGGCGGGCAGGGTGGCGGTCCCGGCCCTGGCGGGCGTGACCCTGACGGTGGCCCCGGGCGAGTTCGTGGCCGTCATCGGCCCGAGCGGCTGCGGCAAGAGCACGCTCCTGAACCTGGTGGCCGGCCTCGACCGCCCGACGGGCGGCACGATCCGCGTGGACGGCGTGGACCTCACCCGCGCGCCCGAGGAGGTTCTCACTCGCCTGCGCCGGGAGCGGGTCGGGATCGTCTTCCAGTTCTACAACCTGCTCCCGCACCTGACGGCGCGCGAGAACGTGGCCCTGCCGCTGCTCCTCAACGGGACGCCGCTCTCCCGGATCGCCGCGCGCGTCGAGGAGGAACTCACGGGGGTGGAGCTCCTCGCCCGGGCCGATCACTTCCCGCACGAGCTCTCGGGAGGGGAGATGCAGCGGGTGGCTATCGCCCGCGCCCTGGCGCCCCGGCCGGCCCTCCTGCTGGCCGACGAGCCGACCGGGAACCTGGACAGCGAGCGGGGCGCGGCGGTCCTCGCGCTCCTGCGGCGCCTGAACCGGGCGCGGGCCTTCACGGTCCTCATGGCGACCCACAGCGTGGAAGCCGCCGCCGTCGCCGACCGGGTCCTCCGACTCCGGGACGGCCGCCTGGAGGCCTGATGGGCCGGCTCGCCCGCCTGCTCGGCCTCCTCCTCCTGCGACCGGTCCGCCGGGAGGGCTTCCGCGTTGCGGTGAGCCTGCTCGGCGTCGCCCTCGGGGTGGCCGTGCCGGTGGCGATCCGCCTCGCGAACGAGAGCGTCCTCGCCGCCTTCGCGCGGAGCGTGGACGCCGTGGCAGGGCGGGCCGCGCTCAGCGTCCACGCGGGAGAGCTCGGCGTTCCCGAGGAGGTCTTCCCGGTCCTCCAGCGGGATCCGGCGGTCGCCCACGCCTCACCCCTCATCCAGGTGCTGGCACCGGTCGAGGGGATGGCCGGAGAGCTGCTGCTGGTGCTCGGGGTGGATGTCCTCTCGGAGCAGGCCTTTCGCGACTACCGGCTGGCGGATCCCCCGCCCGCCGTGGACCCCCTGGCGCTCCTGACAGACCCCAGGGCCATCCTCCTGAGCCGCCGCTTCGCCGAGGCCAGAGGGCTCCGGGTCGGGGACAGTCTGATGCTTCTAACGCCGGCCGGACCGAGGGCCTTCCGCATCCGGGGGCTGCTTCAGTCGCATGGGCCGGCCGTCGCCCTGGACGGGCGGCTCGCCCTCCTGGACATCGCCGCGGCGCAGGTCGAGTTCCAGAAGACGGGGATCCTCGACCGGGTGGATCTCCTGCTCAAGCCGGGGGCCGACCCGGCGGCGGTCGCCGCCCGGCTCCGGTCGGCCCTCCCCGCGGGCCTCATGGTGGAGCGGCCGGCGGCCCGCGTGAGCCAGGTGGAGGCGATGCTCGCCTCCTTCCGCCTCAACCTGACCGTACTCAGCCTCATCGCCCTGCTCACCGGCTGCTTCCTCGTCTACAACACGATGGCGATTGCCGTCCTCCGCCGCCGCCGGAGCCTGGGCATCCTGCGCGCGCTGGGCCTGCGCGCCCGGAGCGTCGCCGCGCTCATCGCCGGCGAGGCGGCGCTCCTGGGAGCCGCGGGGGGCGTGCTCGGCGCCCTCGGGGGAGCGGGCCTCTCGCGCCTCGCGGTGGACGCCATGGCCCGGACGGTCTCCCAACTCTACGCCTTCGTCCGGCCCGAGCCGCCCGTGCTCACGGCGGGCACGGTGGGCCTGGCGGTCCTGGCCGGCCTGGGGGCCGCCCTGGTCGCCGCGGCGGGACCGGCGCGGCTGGCCGCGGCCGTGAGCCCGCG
>JACPAU010000113.1 GCA_016180705.1 Candidatus Methylomirabilota bacterium | reverse complement strand
CGACGCGCGGGCTGCTCAGCGCGGGGGAGTTTCGCCTGCGCATGTCCGCGGAGGCCTGCCGGCCGGCCTGCTGCTTCGCCGCGTTCCGCCTCGCGCAGGCGGCGGCCCTCGCGCCCGAGCGCGTCCTGGTCCGGGGGACGGTGGGGTTCGAGGTGCGCGGGCCGGCGCGCCCGCGGCGCCGGTGCGCGCCCGAGGAGCGCGCCTACGTCCTCGAGTGGCAGGAGGGCCGCTGGCGGATCCCGCTGACGGACGTCCTGTCCACCTTCTGAGGCGGGCGGACGGCATGATCGCGCAGCTCCGGGGCCGGCTGGTGGCGAAGGGGCCCACCGAGGTCGTGGTGGACGTGCACGGCGTCGGCTACCACGCCAGCGTCCCGCTCTCCACCTACTACCACCTGCCGCCCCTCGAGGCCGAGGTGCTCCTGTATACGAGCACCCACGTCCGGGAGGACACCCTCGTCCTCTACGGGTTCCTTACGCAGGAGGAGAAGGCCGCGTTCGAACTCCTCTGCACGGTGAGCGGGATCGGGCCGCGGCTCGCCACCAACATCCTCTCGGGGATCTCGGCGACGGAGCTGGTGCCGGCCATCAGCACGGGAAACGTGGCCCGCCTGCAGGCCGTCCCCGGCGTGGGGAAGAAGACGGCCGAGCGGATCATCGTGGAGTTGAAGGAGAAGGCGGGCCGCCTGGTGCCGGCCCGGGTGACGCCGCCCGAGCCGGGGACGGCCGGGGACGGCCTGGTGGAGGACGTCGTCTCCGCGCTGGTGAACCTCGGCTATCCGCGGCAGGCGGCGGCCCGCGTGGTGGGGGAGGCCGCCCGGGCGCGCGGCGCGGCCGGCACCTTCGAGGTCCTGGTCAAAGAGGCGCTGAAGCGGCTGGCGGAGGGGGCGCGGGGCTAGCGCCCGCGGTGCTGTGGCGATGGGCGAGCGCATTGTGAGCCAGAGGCCCGAGGGGGAGGAGCAGCAGCTCGAGCAGAGCCTCCGCCCGCGGGTCTGGGGGGACTACGTCGGGCAGGAGAAGGTCAAGGAGAACCTTCGGGTCTTCATCGAGGCGGCCCGGGGGCGGCGGGAGGCGCTGGACCACGTCCTCTTCTACGGGCCCCCCGGCCTGGGGAAGACCACCCTGGCCTACATCATCGCCGGCGAACTCGGCGTGAACATCCGGGCCACGGCCGGACCGGTCATCGAGCGGCCGGGGGACCTGGCGGCCCTCCTGACCAACCTGGAGCAGCGGGACATCCTCTTCATTGACGAGATCCACCGCCTGACCCACGTGGTGGAGGAGATCCTCTACCCGGCCATGGAGGACTACCAGCTCGACCTCATGATCGGGCAGGGGCCGACCGCGCGCTCCATCAAGCTGGACCTCCCCCGCTTCACCCTCGTGGGCGCGACGACCCGGGCCGGCCTCCTCACGTCTCCGCTTCGCGACCGCTTTGGGGTCGTCCACCGGCTGGATTACTATACGGAGGAGGAGGTGGCCCGCATCGTCACCCGGTCGGCCCGGATCCTAGGGGTCCGCATCACGGCGGCGGGGGCGATGGAGATTGCCCGGCGCTCGCGCGGGACGCCCCGGGTGGCGAACCGGCTGTTACGCCGGGTGCGGGATTTCGCCCAGGTGCTCGGCGACGGGACCGTGACGACCGAGGCGGCCGCCTCCGGCCTGAGCCGGCTGGAGGTGGACGAGCGCGGCTTCGACGAGATGGACCGCCGGATCCTCCAGACCATCATCCAGAAGTTCGACGGGGGGCCGGTCGGGCTGGAGACGCTGGCGGTGGCGGTCGGGGAGGAGAAGGAGACCATCGAGGACATCTACGAGCCCTTCCTCATCCAGGTGGGGTTTCTGGCGCGCACCCCGCGGGGCCGGACCGTGACCCGGCTGGCCGTGGATTACTTCGAGACGAAGCCGCTCCCACGGAAGCAGCCGGAGCTGTGGGAGGGCCGCTGAGGCATCCGGCCGCGGTGGGGGTCCGAGGTCACCCATGGGAGGATTCGAGTCGCTGGGCCGCATGCTGCTCCTGCTCGGGGTCATCCTGGTGCTGCTCGGGGGACTTCTGCTGCTCGTGGGCAAGGTCCCGTTCCTGGGGCGCCTCCCCGGGGACATCGTGATCGAGCGGAAGAACTTCACCTTCTACTTCCCGCTGGCCACCTCGATCCTCATCAGCATCGTGCTCACCCTGCTCTTCTCCTTCTTCGGCCGCCGGTGAGCCGCCCGATGCGCGGCCGCCTCCTGCTCCTTGCCGCCCTGCTACTCGCCCCGACGGCGGCGGCGCTGGGGGAGGGGCCTGCGGGGCCGGCGTGGCCCGTCCGGGTGCTCGTCCGGCAGGGGGGCGGGCGGCTCAGCGTGAGCGGGAGCAGCGCCTTGACCTTCGCGGATCCCACCACTGGTCTGCTCCTGGGCCACTACCGGGCCTACGCGCCGGTCACCGTGTCGGCCCTCCGCGGCGGCGTGGGGGTGGACGGGCGGGCCTTCGCCGCCTCGGCCGTGCTGGTAGAACCCGTGGGGGGCGGCTGGGTCCGGCTGGAGGGGCGGCCCTACCGGGGCGTCCTGCGCCTCTCCCGCGACGGGGGCGGCCGGCTCATGGCGGTCAATGTCCTGCCGCTGGAGGAGTACGTCCGGGGGGTGATGCGGGCCGAGATCGCCCCCGACTGGCCGCTCGAGGCGATGCGGGCGCAGGCCGTGGTCGCCCGGACCTACGCGCTGCACGCGGCGCTGACGGCCGGCGAGGCCCCCTACGACCTCACCGCGACCACCGCCGACCAGGTCTACGCCGGGGCCTGGGGGGAGGACAGCCGCACGGACGAGGCGGTCCTGAGCACCCGCGGGGTCGTCCTGACTTACGAGGAGATGGTCATCCCGGCCTTCTACCACTCGGCCTCGGGCGGGATGACGGAGGACGCCGTGGAGGTCTGGGAGAAGCGGTACCCCTTCATCGTGGGCGTGTCCGATCCCTTCTCGGCCGGCGCGCCGCACCACCTCTGGGAGGAGACGCTGCCGGAAGACATCCTGCGCCGCCGCCTGACCGCCGGCGGGTACCCCGTCGGGGCGATCGTGAGCATCGAGCCCGCCACCTGGACCCGTTCCGGACGGGTCCGGTACCTGACGATCCGGCACGGCGCCGGCGCGCTCACCCTGGAGGCAAAGGTGTTCCGGCAACTGGTCGGCGCGGAGGTCCTCCGGAGCACGCACTTCACGGTCCTGCGGAATGGGAATCACTTCACCTTCGTGGGGAGGGGCTGGGGGCACGGCGTGGGCCTCAGCCAGTGGGGCGCCAAGGGGATGGCGGACCTGGCCTTCGGGTACGAGGAGATCCTCCGGTACTACTTTCCCCTCGGCACCCTTCTCCGGCTCCCCGGGAGCTAGGCGGCCGAGCCCATGCGGCGCAGCGACTTCGACTATGCGCTTCCGCCCGATCTGATCGCCCAGCGCCCGCTGCACGAGCGGGACGCCTCCCGCCTCCTCCTGCTCGACCGGGGCAGCGGGGCCGTGGCGCACCGCCGGTTCCGGGACCTCCCCGCCCTCCTGGGGCCGGGGGACCTGCTGGTCCTGAACGACACCCGGGTGCTGCCGGCGCGCCTGTACGGCACCACGCCCCGGGGCGGTCGGGTCGAGTTCCTGTTCCTCGAGGAGGGAGAGGGGGGCGCCTGGTGGGCCTGGGTGAGACCCGGCCGGCGGGCGCGGGTGGGGGCGACCTTCTCCTTGCCCGAGGGGGCGGTCGCCCGGGTGCGGGAGCGGGGGGAGGAGGGACGGATCCTGCTCGACGTGCGGGGGGTACTCCCGATCCGGGAGTTGCTCGAGCGCCACGGGTGGACGCCGCTGCCGCCCTACGTCAGGCGAGCGGCGGCGGCTCGGGAGGCCGACCGGGAAGACCGCGGGCGCTACCAGACGGTCTACGCGCAGGAGGAGGGGGCGATCGCGGCCCCCACGGCCGGCCTGCACTTCACCGAGGCGGTCCTGGAGGCGGTCCGGGCCCGCGGGGTGGCGGTCGGCTTCCTGACGCTGCACGTGGGCATCGGCACGTTCAAGCCGGTCCGGGTCGAGGAGGTCGCGAGGCACCGGATGAACCCGGAGCGGTTCCGGATCCCCGAGGCGACGGCCCGGGCCGTGAAGGAAGCCCGGGCCCACGGGGGCAGGGTCATCGCGGTGGGGACGACGACGGTGCGGGCCCTCGAGAGCGCCGCGGACGAAGGGGGCGCGCCCCGGGCCGGCGCCGGGCAGGCCACCCTCTTCATCACGCCGGGGCACTGCTTCCGCGTCGTGGACGGGCTGCTCACCAACTTCCACCTGCCCGGGAGCACGCTCCTGATGCTGGTGAGCGCCTTCGCCGGGCGAGACCGGGTCCTGGCAACCTACCGTGAGGCCGTCGCTGCCCGCTACCGCTTCTACTCCTACGGCGATGGAATGCTGATCCTCTAGCCCTGCGTGGGAGGTGAACGAGGCCGGATGAGAGTCACGGGATTCGGCTTCGAGGTTCTGGCGACCGACCCCGACACGGGGGCGCGGCGGGGGCGGCTTGCCACCCCCCACGGGACCGTCGAGAGCCCGGTCTTCATTCCGTGCGGGACGCAGGCCACGGTCAAGACCCTCTCCCCCCGCGACCTGGAGGAGGAGGGGGTGGAACTGATCCTCTGCAACACCTACCACCTCTCGCTGCGGCCGGGGGCCGAGACCATCGCGGCGCTCGGCGGCCTGCACCGGTTCATGGCCTGGCCGCGCGCGCTGCTCACCGACAGCGGCGGCTATCAGGTCTTCAGCATGGCCGAGCTCCGGCGGATCACCGAGGAGGGCGTGCACTTCCGGTCCCACCTGGACGGCTCCAGCCACACCCTGACGCCCGAGGGGGCGATCGCGATCCAGGAGGGGCTCGGCGCCGACATCGTCATGGCCTTCGACGACTGCACCCCGTACCCGGCGACGCCGGACCAGGCCCGGGCCTCGCTGGAACTGACCCTGCGCTGGGCCGAGCGGTGCCTCGCGGCCCGGACCCGCGCCGACCAGGCCCTCTTCGGGATCGTCCAGGGCTCGGTCTTCCCGGACCTGCGGGCGGAGGCGGCGGACCGCCTGACGGCCCTCCCCTTCGACGGCTACGCCATCGGCGGGCTCAGCGTGGGGGAGAGCAAGGGGCAGATGCTGGGCGTCCTCCGCCACACGGCGCCCCGCCTGCCCGCGGAGCGCCCGCGCTACCTCATGGGGATCGGGACGCCGGAGGACCTCCTCCTCGGGATCGCGGCCGGCATTGACATGTTCGACTGCGTGATGCCGACCCGCCACGGGCGGACCGGCAGCCTCTTCACCCGGCAAGGGCGCCTGAGCATCAAGGCGGCGGAGTATGCGCGGGACGCCCGCCCCGTGGACCCCGAGTGCGCCTGCTACACCTGCCGGACCTTCAGCCGCGCCTACCTCCGCCACCTGTTCGTGGCGGACGAGACGCTGGGGCTCCGGCTCAACACCCTGCACAACGTGCACTTCTACCTCACCCTGATGGCGGAGGCCCGGCAGGCGTTGGTCGAGGGGACCTTCGCCAAGTTCCTGGACGACCGCCTCACGGCCTTCCAGGGCAGCCCGGACGGCTCGGCCGCCGCGGAGTAAAGGAGGACGCGCGTGCTCACACCCACCGTGGCCTACGCGGGCGCCGCCGGCGAGGGGGCCGCCGGCGGCTATCAGGCGTTCATCCCCCTGCTCCTCATGTTCGTCGTCTTCTACTTCATCCTGATCCGCCCGCAGCAGAAGAAGCAGAAGAGTCAGCGGGAGATGCTCCAGGCGCTGAAGACCGGGGACCAGATCATCACCACCGGGGGGCTCTTCGGCACCATCGTGGACATCAACGAGCAGAAGATCACCCTGCGGATCGCGGACAACGTGAAGGTCGAGGTGGGCCGGAGCTTCGTCGCGTCCCGGGTCGGCTGGGAGGGGGAAAAGAAAAAGGCCTAATACAAACGACATCCATTGGGTCACCCAGAGTCCGGGTGGCGCCGGATGCCGCCCCCTGGCCCCCGTAGCGGAGGGGGGGCCCATCGGCTCTGGGCCGATGG
>JACPAU010000112.1 GCA_016180705.1 Candidatus Methylomirabilota bacterium | reverse complement strand
GGTGGCCGCCATCCTCGGCACCACGGTCCTCGCGGCCAAGTCCCGCCTGCACCGGGCGCGCCTCGCCCTGCGGGAGCGGCTGGCGGCCTACTTCGAGCGCGGGGGGGAGCGGGCATGAGCACGTGCAAGGAGCTGGTGGATCTCCTGGCCGATTACCTGGAAGGGCAGCTTTCACCCGAGGTGGCGCGGGACATCGACCAGCATCTGGCTGATTGCCCGCCGTGCCTGAACTTCCTGAAGACGTACCGGGCGACGACGCGCCTCATTCGTGAGGTCGCCTGCGAGGACATCCCGCCCGAGCTCGGCGAGCGTCTGCAGCGGTTCCTGCGGGAGCGCCTCCGGAAGGCCCCCGAGGCATAGCGCGCCGGCTTCGGGCGCGCCCCCCGTTTTGACACCGGTGGGCGGGTGTGTTAGCGTACGGCGCAGTTTTGCCTGAAGTTTCCCCGACCACGTCGTCGCAGCGAGGAGCGAGCCGTGCGGAAGGACAGGACGGCGGTGCAGCCGGCGGAGATCAAGGCGTTCCTCGGCGAGGGGACCGAGTTCAAGGGCGTGCTCTCCTTCCAGGGGACGGTTCGGGTTGATGGGCACGTGGAGGGAGAGGTGGTTGGGGACGATCTCCTGATCGTCGGGGAGCCCGGCTTCCTCAAGGCCGAGGTGGAGGTCGGCACGGTCGTGAACAGCGGCCGCATCGTGGGGAACATCCGGGCGAAGAAGCGGGTGGAGCTCCTGACCTCCTGCGTGGTCTCGGGCAACATCACCACCCCCTCGCTGGTCATCGCCGAGGGGGCCGTCTTCAACGGGACTTGCCTCATGGCCGAGCCGGAGGTGGGCCCGGGGCCGGAGGGAGAGGGGGGCGGGTCGGCAGGGTGACGGGGCCGCCGCCCGCGCGCGGGGTCCGCCGATGGGCAACCGGGTGGTGGCGGCGATGAGCGGGGGCGTGGACTCGGCCGTCGCCGCCGCCCTGCTGAAAGAGGCGGGACACGAGGTGGTGGGGGTCACCCTCCGCCTCGCGCCCCGCGGCGAGGACGCGGCCCTCACGCACGGCTGCTGCACCGCGCGGGACGCCGACGACGCGCGGCTCACCGCGCGCCGTCTCGGCATCCCCCACTACGTCCTGAATCACGAAGCGATCTTCGACCGGACCGTCATCGCGCCCTTCACGGCTGCCTACCTCGCGGGCCGCACGCCGAATCCGTGCTTCGCCTGTAACCAGCATGTGAAGTTCGGCTCGCTCCTGGCGGCGGCCCGCCGGCTTGGCGCCGAGCAGCTCGCCACAGGGCACTATGCCCGCGTCGGGCGGGACCCCGCGACCGGGCGGGTCTTGCTCCGGCGCGCGGCGGATCTCCGCAAGGACCAGTCCTACTTCCTCTGCGGGCTCACGCAGGCCCAGCTCTTGCACACCCTCTTCCCCGTCGGGGGGCTCCGGAAGGAGGAGGTTCGGGCGCTGGCCGCCACCCGGGGGCTCCCCGTGGCCGAGAAGGCCGAGAGCCAGGAGATCTGCTTCGTTCCGGGGAGTGATTATCGGGCGTTTCTGCGGCAGCACGCGCCGGAGGGGGCGCGCCCCGGTCCGATCCGCGACCTCTCCGGGCGCGTCCTGGGCGAGCACGGCGGGATCGCAGGGTACACGGTCGGACAGCGCCGCGGGCTCGGCCTCGCGGGGGGACCGGCCCGCTACGTGGTCGCGCTGGATCCGGGCGCGAACGCCGTGGTCGTGGGGTCGGCCGAGGAGGCCCTGGTGGACACGCTGGAGGTGGGTGAGGTGACCTTCATCCCCTTCGACCGCCTGGAAGGGCCCCGCGGCGTCCTGGCGGCCGCGCGCCACCGCCAGCCTCCCCGCCCGGCGACGCTCGTCCCCGGCGAGGAAGGGGCCGTGGTCGTGCGGTTCGACGATCCCCTGCGGGCCGTGGCAGCGGGTCAGGTGGCCGCCTTCTTCGATGCCGGGGACCCGGACGCGGTCCTCGGGGGCGGCCTGATCCGGCGCGCCTGGCGGGCCGGCGCGTCGGCGAGGGGATCGGGCTGATGGGGCGCCCGCTGCGAGCCGCCTGCCGGCGCATCCGCTGCCTCCGGGGGCTGCGCGCGGCCGTCCGCGGCGCCTCCCTCTGCCTGCTCGCCGGTCTCCCGTTCCTCCTGTTCCGCTCCCTGCTCCCCATGCCGGCCCCGCTCCTGCTGGCGGCGCTGACCGGGCTCGGCGCCGTCGGCGGCTTCGCGCTGGGCCTGCTGCGACGGCTCGACCCCTTCGACGCGGCGCGCCTCCTGGATGGCCGCCTCGACCTGCAGGATCGCCTGGCGACCGGGGTCGAGCTCGCGCGCCTGCCGACGCGGCGGCCGGTCGAGGCGGCGGCCCTGGCCGAGGCCGCGGCGACCGAGCCCGATCGCCGCCGAGCGCTGCCCATCGGGGTGCCGGGGCGGGATCTCGCCCGGGCGGGCGCCGCCCTCGCGGCGGCGCTCCTCCTGCTCGCCCTCCCGCCTATTCCCTGGGACCGCGCAATGCTGGCCGAGGCGCCCGAGGACCCGACAGCTCTCGAAGAGGAGCAGGCACCTTCGCCCCGGACGGCCGAGCTGCCCCGGGCTGCAGGGCCGCTCCTGGCCGACGCCGTCCGGCCGCCGGAGCGGGGGATGAGTCAGAGCCTCATCCCGCCGACGCACGCCACGGGGGAGGAGGCGGCCGAGTTCCGCGACACGCCACTGTCGGGCCGGCGCCCCGACTTCGGGTCCTTCATCCGGCAGGGGGACGATCGGCTGAAACTGCTCGGGAAGCCGGACTCCCTCCCCGACCTGAAGCAGGACTTCACCCGGAGCCCCTACCAGGTGGCCGTGGGGCGGATGCGGGAGATGCTCGGGGAGCGGTCCCTCAAGGACCTGAGCGCCGAGGAACTGAAGCGCCTCCTGTCCGAGCTGGAGCGGGTGGGGCGGCGGGGGACCAGCGGGCTGTACGGCGACGACTTCTCCATGGACGAGGGCGGGTCGGGGGGCAGCCGGGAGGAGGCCCTGCGGAATCTGGAGCGGGCGCTC
The DNA here is from genome assembly GCA_016180705.1 of Candidatus Methylomirabilota bacterium. Lineage (GTDB taxonomy): Bacteria > Methylomirabilota > Methylomirabilia > Methylomirabilales > JACPAU01 > JACPAU01. The sequence goes on along the minus strand of JACPAU010000112.1, from coordinate 8,166 downwards.
TCGCAGCTGCGCGGGCGCGGGGAGGGTCGCGGCGGGAGCGAGCTCGAGTCGACCGGCCGCCTCCCCCGCCTGGGGGGCGAGAACGCCGGCGAGGGGATGGATGGCTTCGAGTCCGACATGGATGGGATGGGGGGTGCGGGCTCGCTCCCCGGCACCGGCGCCTCGCCCAGCACCCGCGGGATCCCGACGCCGCGCCTGCGCGGCGGGACCGTGGACACCGCCCTGCGGGGCCAGGCGCGGGATGGCCCGACCGAGTCGTACAACACGAACGTGGTCGGCCGGGGGGATCGGGGCACCTCCCGCCTCCCCCAGACCCAGGTCCTGACGCGGTATCGGCAGATGATGGAGGAAGCTCTCACGAAGGAGCCCATCCCCCCCGATTACCGGGAGCAGGTGAAGAAGTACTTCGACTCCCTGGAGGCCCTGCGCTAGGCGGGCCTCCGGGGGCCGGAAGGAATGCGGGGTGCCGCGGACGATCTTTCAGCCGGAGTTCCGCCGCAAGCTGGAGATCCTCGATCTGGTCTCGCGCAAGCACGTGCGGGGGCGGGGCAAGGGAGAGCGGCGCGGGCCGAAACGGGGCAGCGGGGTCGAGTTCCGCGACTTCCGCCCCTACGCGGCCGGCGACGACGTCCGGTACCTGGACTGGAACATTTTCAGCCGCCTGGACCGGCTGGTCCTGAAACTCTTCGTCGAGGAGGAGGACCTCTGCCTGCACCTCCTCCTGGACGCGAGCCGCTCCATGGGCTTCGGCGATCCCTCCAAGCTCACCTACGCGGCCCGGGCCGCCGCGGCCCTCTCCTACGTCGCCCTCGCCGGCCACGAGCGGGCCGCCCTGGGTATCCTGGGCGAGGGGCTGGCCTCGCTCTCCCGGCCCGTTCGGGGGCGCTCCCAGATCTTCACCGTCCTGGAGCACCTGGCCGGCCTGACCCCCCAGGGCGGGACGCACCTGAACCTGGCGTTGACTGCCTACGCCCGCCAGGCCCGCTCGCCGGGGCTGGCCATCCTCTTCACGGACTTGCTGGACCCCGGGGGGTTCGAGGCGGGTCTGGCCGCCCTGCTCGGACGGGGTTTCGACCCGGTGCTCATCCACCTCCTCTCCCCGGCCGAGCTGGACCCGCCGCACCGGGGCGACCTCCTTCTCACCGACGCGGAGACCGGGGAGCGGCGGGAGGTGGCGCTCACATCGGAAACCCGCCGGGTTTATCTGGAGAACCTCAAGGCCCTGTGCCTTCGGGCGGAAGACTTCTGCCGGCGAAGCGGGGCGGACTACATCCGGATCAGCACGGCCCTGCCCTTTGAGGAGTTCATCCTGAGCCACCTGACCCACGGCGGGGTCCTCGCATGACCTTCGCCAATCCCCTGGCGCTCCTGTTCCTCCTGGGGGTGCCGCTCCTCCTGCTCCTGTACACGGTACGACGCCGGCGGCTGGAGGCCACGGTCAGCAGCCTCCTGCTCTGGCGGTTGCCGGCGGGCGAGCCCCAGGGCCGGACCCTCTTCCGGCGTCTCCGTCTCCCCCTCATCCTCCTGATCCAGATCCTGCTGGTGACGGCGCTGGCCCTTGCCCTTGCGCGCCCCCGGCTCCTCGCCCGGAGCGCCGGCTTCGGCCGGGCCGTCCTCATCGTGGACACCTCGGCCAGCATGCAGGCCACCGACGAGCGCCCGTCCCGCTTCGCCCGCGCGGTGAGCGAGGCCCGGGCGGTCATCGACCGGCTGGCCCTGGGGGAGGAAGCGATCCTCGTCGCGGCCGGGCCCCGTCCCACGGTGGCCGCCCCCCTCACGCGGGAGGCGAGCGAGCTCAAGGCGGGTCTGGCGCGCCTGAGGCCGCAGGACGGCGGGGCCGACCTGGCCGCCGCGTTGCGCCTCGCGGCCGCCTTCGCCGAGGGCGCGGGGCAGACCGAGGTCCACCTCTTCACCGATCGCGCCACCGCCCAGACCGTCCCGCCGCCGCCCAAGGGCGTGCAGGTGCGCGTCCACACCGTCGGTGGGCCCGCTTCCAACGTAGCCATCACCGGACTCACGCTCCGGAAGAACTACTACTCCGGGGCCCAGCACGAGCTGTTCGTCGCCCTGGCCAACACCGGGCAGCAGACCACGACCTTCCCCCTCATGGTCACGCTGGAGGGGGTCCGGATCAGCCGGCAGCAGGTCACGCTGCCCCCGGAGACCCGCCGGGCGCTCATCGTTCCCTTCAGCCATCGGGGGGGAGGGGTCCTGGAGGTGACCGCCGAGGTGGCGGACGCCCTCGCGGTGGATAACCGGGCCTGGGCCCTCCTGCCGCCCCCCCACACGCTGCGCATCCTCCTGGTCACCCCGGGCAACCTCTTCCTGGAACAGGCGTTGCGGTCGGATCCACAGGTCGAGCTGACGGCCGTCCCCCTCCCGCTCTTCAGCGGGGACCCCGGCGAGCACGACGTGGTGGTTCTGGACGGGGTCGCCCCCGCCCGCCTGGAGCGGGGGCGATACATCCTGGTGAATACCGTGGCCGGCAATACCCCCCTGGAGGTGACCGGGACGATCCGCAACCCGGTGATCGTGGACTGGGACCGGAGCCACCCCGCCATGCGCTTCCTGGATCTCTCGCAGGTCGTCATCGAGGAGGCGCTGCGGGTCCGGTCCCTCGTGGGGAGCCGGACCCTGATCGAGTCCACGCTCACCCCGTTGGCTCTGGCGTTCGAGGAGGGCGGGTCGCGCCTCGTCTTCGTCGGCTTCGACCCGCTCCGCTCCGACCTCCCGCTCCGGGCTGCCTTTCCCCTCTTTCTGAGCAACGCGATCCGCTGGCTCTACCCGACGCGCCTGGAGGACCTGCCGCTGCAGACCGCGACGGGACAGCCGCTCAGCGTGGCCGTGCCGCCGGGGGGACGGCGGCCGCCGGGATCTACCTCCTGCAGGCCGGCGGGTGGGAGCAGCGGGTGGCCGCCAACCTCGTGGACGAGGACGAGAGCGACCTCACCCCCCGCCTGGCCGTCCCGTCGGGAGGCAGCCCGGAGGAGAGCGGTCGGACCTTCCAGACCTCCCGGGAACTCTGGCCCCTCCTTACCGCCCTCGCCCTGGCGCTCCTGCTGCTCGAGGGCTCCCTCTTCTTTCGGTCGGCCCGCCCGATCCCGCCGGGCGCCCTGGCGGCCCGGGCGGCGGTGGCCGCCCTCTGCCTCGCCGCCCTGCTCCTGCCGCAGGTCGCCCGGCCCGGGGACCGGCTGAACGTCCTGTTCCTGCTGGACGAGTCGGACAGCGTCCCCTACAGCGAGCGGCTCGCCGCCCGGCAGTTCGTCCGCGAGGCGCTCGGGGCGATGGGCAAGGAGGACCGGGCCGGTGTCCTGGCTTTCGCCGAGACGGCCCGCCTGGAGCTGCCGCTGGAGAAGGGGGCGCGACCGGTCGGCCGGCCGGGCGGCGAGCCCGGCCGCCAGACCAATCTGGCGGAGGCGCTCGGCTTCGCGCTGGCGACCTTCCCCCGAGACGGGGCCCACCGGGTCGTGCTGCTCACCGACGGCAACGAGACCCGGGGGGACGCCGCGGCCGAGGCGCTGCGGGCCCGCGAGCGCGAGGTGGACCTCTACGTCCGGCCGGTGGGCGGCTGGCGGGAGGCCGAGGTGCTCGTCGAGCGCATGGTTCTCCCCCGGGAGGTGAAGCGCGGGGAGCCGTTCGTGGTGCGGGTGGTGGCCTGGTCCTCCGGCGCCGCCTCGGGCCACCTGAGCCTGTACCGCGACGGGAAGTTCGTGGGGAGCCAGAAGGTCGAGCTGGAGTCGGGCAAGAACGTCTTCGCCTACCGGCAGACCCTGAGCGCGGCCGGCTTCCACGTCTACCAGGCCGCCCTGGACGTGGCGAGCGACACCCTCGAGGAGAACAACCGCGCGGTCGGGGTGGTGGCCGTCCGGGGCCAGCCGAAGGTCCTCGTAGTGGACCGGGATGCGGAGCAGGCCCGCCACCTCCTCGGCGCGCTCAAGGCCCAGGAGATGGACCCGGTCCTGACGGATCCGGCTGCCTTCCCCCGGGACCTGCCGCCGCTCCTCGCCTACGACGGGGTCATCCTGAGCAACGTCTCCTCCCTCCGCTTCTCCCGGCAGCAGATGGAGTTGATCCGCACCTACGTCCGGGACCAGGGGGGCGGCCTCGTCATGCTGGGCGGGGAGGAGTCCTTCGGCGTCGGCGGCTACTTCCACACGCCGGTGGAGGAGGCGCTCCCCGTCACCATGGAGGCGCGCCAGAAGCTCGACGTTCCCTCGCTGGCCGTCGTGCTGGTGATTGACCGCTCCGGGAGCATGGAGACCAGCGTGGACCGCTTCACCAAGCTGGACCTGGCCAAGGAGGCGGCCCAGCTGGTGGTGGAGCTGCTGGACGAGCGGAACGAGCTCGGGGTGGTCGCCTTCGACACGGCGAACTCGTGGGTCATCCCCATGGCCCGCGCGGAACGGAAGGACCAGATCATCAACGAGGTCGCCTCCATCAAGTCCGGCGGCGGCACCGACATGTTCCCGGCCCTGAAGGAGGCGTACGAGATCTTGTACGCCCGGGACGCGCTGCTCAAGCACCTCATCGTCCTCTCGGACGGGCAGTCGGCCGCGGCCGACTTCGGCGGCCTGATCCGTCGGATGAATAAGGACAAGATCACGGTCTCCACCGTGGCGATCGGGCGGGACGCGGACGTGCGCCTCATGCGGGACATCAGCCGGTGGGGGCGGGGCCGCTTCTACTTCACCGAAGACCCGCAGAGCATCCCCCGGATCTTCACGCTCGAGGCGCAGTTGGCCAGCAAGTCGGCGATCATCGAGCGCCCGTTCCGGCCCGTCCTCACCCACGGGCACCACGAGATCCTCCGGAGCATCGACTGGCGGGAGGTCCCGCCGCTCGGCGGCTACGTGGCCACCACCCCCAAGGTCACCGCGGAGGTCCTCCTAGCCTCCCCCCAGGGGGACCCGGTGTTGGCCGCGTGGCGCTTCGGCGTCGGCCGGGGGGTGGCCTTCACCTCGGACCTGCGGGCGAAGTGGGGCGTGCTCTGGCTCCGCTGGCCCGCCTTCGGCCGCTTCGTGGCCCAGACGGTCCGGTGGACCCTCCGGACCAAGGACCGGGCGGACGTGGTGACGCACGTCTCCTTCCGGGAGGGCAGGGGAATCGTGACCCTGGAGGCGGCAAATCCCCAGGGCGAGTTCATCAATTTCATCGAGGCCGAGGCGGGGGTCGTCGGCCCCGACAAGACCCGGACGGTGATCCCCCTCAAGCAGGTGGCGCCCGGGCAGTACGAGGGGGTCTTTCCAGCGGAAGAACAGGGGGCGTACCTGGTCGGGGTCGCCCAGCGGCGCCGGGGGACGATGATCGGCTCCGAGATCGGGAGCCTCGTCCTCCCGTACTCCCCGGAGCACCGGAGCACCGGCGTGAACGAGGGCCTCCTGGCCCGGCTTACCGCCCTGACCGGGGGCGGCTCCCTCGAGCGGCCGGAGGAGGTGTTCCGGGTCAACCGCCGGCTCAGCCGGCAGCCGCGGGACGCCTGGCCTTTCTTCCTCGGCGCGGCCCTCCTCCTCTTTCTCGCGGAGGTTGCCGCCCGCCGCCTCCGCGGCGTCCGGGCGCCCGCCTGGGCGGGGGCCGGGCCGGCGCCCGCGGGGGAGGGGGCCGGGCCGGGCGTCACCATCGTCCGGGGGAGGAAGTGGAAGTGAGCATGACGCGGTGGCTGTCAGGCGCGGTCCTGTGCAGCGTGATCCTCGCGCCGCTCCCCGGGAAGGCGGAGGGCCCGGCGCCGCGGCTCCCGATCATGCTGGTGCCCTTCACCGGCCCGGTGGAGGCGCCGGATGCGCTGGTGGGGGAGGGGCTCATGGACCTCGTGGCCTGGGGCATGGGCCGCACGTTCCGGCTGCAGCCGACCGAGGCGTCCGCCGTGGTGGGGGCGCTCGGCGCGCGCGACGTGACCTGGGGGGCGCCGCTGGCACCGGCCGCGGCGGTGGAGGCGGCCCGGGGGCTCGGGGCAGCCGCCGTCCTCCTCGGGACCTTCCGGATCGAGGAGGACCGGGTAGTCTTGGGAGCCACGTTCCTGGACCTGCGGGGGCCGCAGGCCCGGGAGGAGACCTTCCCCACGACCGCGGTCCCGTGGGTGGATGGCTCCCGGGTCCTGGAGCGGATGGGCCGGGCACTGGCGAAGTTCCTGGGGGTGACCCTGGGGGCGCCGAGCGAGCGCCGGCTCGGCCAGGCGTTCGCGCGCCCGCTGCCCTCGGCCGCGGCGCTCCGGCGCTACGCCGTCGGGCGCGCCGTGCAGCGGGGTGTCGCGAGCGAGGGGGTGGAGCAGGCGGCGGAGGCCTTCGCTCAGGCCGGGGAGATCGACCCCGCCTTCGCCCTGGCCTTCTTCCGGCAGGGCGAGGCGCACGAGGCGGCCTCCAGCCGCTGGCGGGCCGCGGGTGCGTACCGGCGGGCCATCCACGTGGACCCGGGCTTCGCCGAGGCCTACAAGGCGCTGGGCGATCTGTTGGCCCGGAGCCCGCGGCGCCTCTACGAGCAGGCGGCGGAGGCCTACAGCAAGGCGGTAGAGGCCGACCCGGACTACGCGGACGCGTACGTGGGCCTGGGGGATGCGCTCTCGGCCACCGGGAAGTTCGACGAGGCGGTCCGGGAGTACCGGCGGGGCCTGGCGATTGATCCGCAGAACCCTCGGGTCCACTACAGCCTTGCCCGGATCCTGTACACCGAGAAGGGGCTCTACCACGAGGCAGTGGAGGCGTACCAGCGCGCCCTCGCGCTGGACCAAACGTTCGTGGAGGCGCACATCGGCCTCGGCGACCTGTACGAGGAGAAAGGGCTCTACCAGGAGGCGATCGCGACGTACCGGAAGGCCCTGACTCTCCGGCCGAAGCACCCCGGGGCGCTGTACGCCCTGGCCCTGGCCTACGAGAAGGTGGACCCGAAGGAGGCGGTGGCCCGCTGGGAGGAGTACATCAAAGTGGCCTCGGAGATACCGGGGGAGAAGGAGTGGATCGACATCGCCGAGCAGCACCTGAAGAAGATGCGCCAGAGGGCCGCCGAGCAGCAGAAGCGGCGCTAAAAGGGAGCAGGGGATGAGCGACGCGATTCGTGAGGTGGAGCGGCAGGCGGCGGCGTTCCGGGACGGGTTCGCCCGGATCGAGGCGGAGATCGGGAAGGTCATCGTGGGCCACCGGGAGATCGTCCACGAGACGCTCCTCTGTCTCTTCTGCGGCGGGCACGTCCTGCTCGAGGGGGTGCCCGGGCTCGGGAAGACCCTCTTGGTCAAGGCCCTGTCCCGCTGCCTGGATTTGGCGTTCTCCCGGATCCAGTTCACCCCCGACCTGATGCCTGCCGACATCATCGGCACCAACGTGGTGGTGGAGGATCCGGAGGGGCGGCGCCAGTTCCAGTTCCAGCGGGGTCCCCTCTTCGGCCAGGTGGTCCTGGCGGACGAGGTGAACCGGGCCACGCCCAAGACCCAGTCGGCCCTGCTCGAGGCGATGCAGGAACTCACGGTGACCGTCGGGCGGGCGCAGCACCCCCTGGAGCGCCCCTTCTTCGTCCTGGCCACGCAGAACCCGATCGAGATGGAGGGGACCTACCCCCTCCCCGAGGCGCAGCTCGACCGGTTTTTCTTCAAGCTCAAGGTCCGCTATCCCTCGCGGGCCGAGTTGGGGGAGATCGTGGACCGGACGACGGCGGCCGCCGAGGAGAGCCTCGCCCGCGTCATGAGCGGCCCTGTGGTGGAGGAGTGCAAGACGCTCGTGCGGGCCGTCCCGATCGCCTCCCACGTCCGGGACCACGTGGCGCGCCTCACCCTCATGACCCACCCGGACTCCCCCGAGGCCCCGTCCTCGGTGAAGAAGTACATCCGCTACGGCTCCTCCCCCCGGGGGGCCCAGGCCCTGGTCCTCGCCGGCAAGGCCGTGGCGCTGCTCGCGGGGCGCTTGCACGTCAGCATCGAGGACGTGCACCGGGTCGCCTACCCGGCGCTCCGCCACCGCCTGATCCTGTCCTTCGAGGGCGAGGCGGAGGCGATCGACCCCGACGCGATCATCGCCGAGATCCTGGCCGCGGCGGGGCGGGCCGAAACAGCCGCGCGGGAGGCGGTGGTCTCGTAAGTGCCCGGCGCGCGGGACCGCGCGCGCGCGGCGCGCTTGACAGCAATTTCTGGCCCGTGGTAGGTTGGCTCGCTTTTTCCCGGGGCGGACCCCTGGTCCGCCCCGCGCG
>JACPAU010000111.1 GCA_016180705.1 Candidatus Methylomirabilota bacterium | reverse complement strand
GAGCCCCTGCACGGTCCGCAGGGGCCCCACTGGGACCGCCCCGGGCCGTCGCACCCGGGGCGGGTCTACCGTGAGATCGAGGAGCGTGGACGGAACCCCTAGCGGGCAGGCACCCCCGTCGAGGACAAGGTCCACGTGGGACAGGAGGTCGGCCCCCACCTCATCCGCACGGCGCGGCGCCCGCTCGTCGGTCCGGTTGGCGCTCGTCCCCGTGACGGGAGCCCCCACCTTCCGAAGCAGCGCCGTCGCGACCGGGCCTGCCGGCACCCGAACTCCCACCGTCCCCGTCCCGCCGGTCACCGCCTCGGGTAGGTCGGGACGGGCACGCAGGATCAGCGTGAGCGCCCCGGGCCAGAAGCGCTCCGCGAGCACGACCGCGACGTCCGGGACTTCCGCGACGACGCTCTGCAGGGCATCCAGACCCGCGAGCAGCAGGGGAATCGCCCTGTCCCGGCCGCCCTTGGCCGTGAGGAGCCGCTCCAAGGCCCCCAGGTTCCGCGGGTCCGCGCCCAGGGCGTAGAGTGTGTCCGTCGGGAAGACCACGAGGCGGCCTGCCCCCAGGCTCCTCGCGGCGTCCTCCAGGGCGCCCGCAGCCTCTGCGGAGACGCATCGGGCGTCAGGCGCCACGGGAGGCTCCGGGCCCGGGCAGCCGGGCTGTGGCGCCTCCACAAGAGACGCGCGCCCTCCGGCTCCCCTTCACGCCGCGCCCAGCCCCTGGCGGCCGCCCCGTGTTCCCGTGGATGCAAGGGGCTCCAGCGCCCGCTCGAGCGCCGGTGGCTCTCACGGCAGACCGGCGTCCGAAGCGCAGGAGACGGCCGGCGCGGGAGGGCGGCCCGGCAAGGCATGCACAAACAGGGGTGCGGACTTCGGGAGAGTAAGGCGGAAGATAGCCCACCCGGCCAGGAGCGTCAACACGTATTTTGGCTCTCCGGATCGGCCCCGCGGCGCCCGTACTGCTCAGCGAGAGGTCGCGGCCGCGACGTCCGGAGCCCCAACGATGGCGGAGACCACCGCGACGCCGTCGGCGCCGGCTGCCAGGACCTCCGGCACCCGCTCCAGGGGGATGCCCCCCACCGCCAGGATCGGGAGCCGGGTGGCGCCGCGGATGGCCCGCAGGCCCTCGGGGCCGAGGACGGGGCGGGGCCGCTCCTTCGTCCCCGTCGGGTAGGCGGGGCCGGCGCCCAGATAGTCCGCGCCCGCCCGTTCGGCCGCGATGGCCTCCTCCGGCCGGTTGGTCGAGACCCCGAGCAGGCGGCCCGCTCCCAGGAGAGGGCGGGCGAGCGCCGCCGGGAGGTCCTCCTGCCCGAGGTGCACGCCATCCGCCTCCGCTGCCAGCGCCACGTCCAGCCGGTCGTTGATGACGAGCAACCCGCCGGCCTGCCGGCAGGCGGTCCGCAGCGTGCGGGCGGCCGCGAGGAGCCGCCGGAGGTCGCCCCGCTTGTCCCGCAGCTGGATCAGGCGTGCGCCGCCACGCAGAGCCGCCTCGCCGAGCGCCTCGTGGCTCCGGCCCGAGAGGGACTCGTCCGTGATGACGCAGAGGGCGTGGGCGGGATCCCGAGGGAGCGGCACGGGGGCTAGGCGCCGGCCTGGGTGAGGCGCTCCAGGAAGTTCGTCGAGACGGCGCCCTTCACGAAGTCCGGATGGTCCATCACCCGAAGGTGGAACGGGATGGTCGTCTTGATCCCCTGGACCAGGAACTCGTGGAGCGCTCGGCGCATCCGGCTCAAGGACTCGGCCCGGTCCTGGCCCCGGACGATGAGCTTTGCGACCAGCGAGTCATAGTACGGGGGGATCGTGTAGCCGGCGTAGGCGTGCGTATCCACCCGGACCCCCGGCCCGCCGGGCAGCCGGAGCGCGGCGATCTTCCCCGGGGAGGGCAGGAACTCCTCGGGGTCCTCCGCGTTCACCCGACACTCGATCGCGTGACCGCGCAGGAGGATCTCCTCCTGCCGGAACGGGAGGCGCTCCCCCGCGGCGATGCGGAGCTGGAGCTTCACCAGGTCGACCCCCACCACCTCCTCCGTCACCGGGTGCTCGACCTGGATGCGGGTGTTCATTTCCATGAAGTAGAAGCGGCCGTCCTCATCCAGCAGGAACTCGATGGTCCCGGCGTTCACGTACCCCACGGCGCGCGCCGAGGCCACCGCCGCCCGCCCCATGGTTTCCCGGAGCGCCGGCGTCATGGCCGGCGACGGCGACTCCTCGATGAGCTTCTGGTGCCGACGCTGGACGGAACAGTCCCGCTCGCCGAGGTGCACGGTCTGGCCGTGGGCGTCCGCCAGGATCTGGAACTCGACGTGGCGGGGGTTCCGCACGTACCGCTCGATGTAGACCGCCGGGTTGCCGAAAGCGATCCCCGCCTCCCCCTGGGCAATCTCCAGGGCCTTGGCCAGGTCCGCCTCGGCCTGCACGATGCGCATCCCCCGGCCCCCGCCCCCGGCCGCCGCCTTGATGATGACCGGGTAGCCGATCTCCGCGGCGACCGCCCGGGCCTCCTCGGGGCTGCCGATGGTGAGCGCGCTCCCCTGGACCACCGGGACGCCGGCGGCTGCGACGGTCTGGCGGGCCTGGGCCTTGTCCCCCATGAGGCGGATGCTCTCCGACCCCGGGCCGATGAACGTCACCTTGCAGGCCTGGCAGACCTCCGCGAAGTGCGGATTCTCGGCCAAGAACCCGTAGCCCGGGTGGACGGCATCCGCCTTGCCGATCTCGGCGGCGCTCATGATGCGGGGAATGTTCAGGTAGGACTGGGCGGACTCGGGCGGGCCGATGCAGATCGCCTCGTCGGCCAGCGCCACGTGCAGCGAGTCCCGGTCCCCCTCCGAGTAGACCGCCACCGTCCGGATGCCCATCTCCCGGCAGGCCCGGATGACCCGGAGCGCGATCTCCCCCCGATTGGCGATCAGGACCTTCTGGAACATCGGCTAGATGGGCTCCACCAGGAAGAGCGGTTGGCTGTACTCCACCGGCTGGGCGTTCTCCACCAGGATGGAGGCGATGCGGCCCTTCACCTCCGCCTCGATCTCGTTCATCAGCTTCATCGCCTCGATGATGCAGAGCACCGAGCCCTTCTCCACGACCTGCCCTTCCTTCACGTAGGGCTCGGCGCCGGGGGCTGGGGCCCGGTAGAAGGTGCCGACCATCGGCGACTCGATCGTCAGCAGGTTCTCCGCCCGAACCGGGGCAGGCGCGCCCGTCGCGGGAGGCGCGGCCTGGAGGGCCGGGGGAGCCGGTGCGGGGGGTAACGGCGCGGGAGCGGCCACCGCCGCCACGGTGTTGCCGCCCCGGCGGCGGATCCGGACCCGCTGGCCCTGCCGTTCGATCTCCAGCTCCTCGATGTCGGAGGCCTCGACCAGCTTCAGGAGGGCCCTGAGATCCTTCAGGTCCATGGGCCTGCCCTTCCCTGGCGTGCGCGTCATGCCCGCTCGATGTAGCTGCCCGTCCGCGTGTCCACCCGGATCTTCGTCCCGACCTCGATGAAGAGGGGCACCTGGACCACCGCCCCGCTCTCGAGGGTCGCCGGTTTCGACCCTCCCGACGCGGTGTCCCCCCGGACGCCCGGCTCCGTGGCCACCACCTCCAGCACCACGAAGGTCGGGAGCTCCACCCCGATGGCCTCTCCCTGGTGGAACAGGAGGGTGACCTCCAGTCCCTCCTTCAGGAAGCGGCCGGCCGCCCTCAGCACGTCGTCTTTCAGGAAGAACTGCTCGTAACTCTCCAGGTCCATGAAGTGGCACTCGGCGCCCTGCCGGTAGAGAAACTGGGCCGTGCGCTCCTCGATCCGGGCGAGCGGGACCTTCTCCCCGGACCGGAAGTTCCGGTCCACGAGGGCGCCGCTCCGCAGGTTCCTCACCTTGGTCCGGATGATGGCCCCCCCCTTCCCCGGCTTGTGGTGTTGATACTCCGTCACCACGTAGGGGACCCCGTCCAGCTCGATCTTTGTCCCGGGGCGCAGGTCGTTGGACGAGATCACACCGAGCGCTCCCTGTGCCGCCTCAGCGGGCCGCCTGCCGCTGCCGCGCCAGGGCCAGTGCCGCCTCGAGGCCGAGCAGGTAACTCTGGAGGCCGAAGCCGGAGACGACGCCAGCCGCCACTTCCCCCGTGAGGGAGCGGCGGCGGAAGGACTCCCGGGCGTGGATGTTGGAGAGGTGCACCTCCACCGTGGGGATCCCCAGGGCGGCGATCGTGTCCCGCAGGGCCACGCTCGTGTGGGTGTAGGCCCCGGGGTTGAAGACGACCGCGTCGGCCCAGGCCCGCGCTTCCTGGAGGGCGTCGATCAGGGCCCCCTCGTGGTTGGACTGGGCGAACCGGACCTCGGCCCCCCCCGCAACGGCCGCCCGGCGGATTTCGGCCTCGATCTCCGCGAGGGTCAGGCGGCCGTACACCTCCGGCTCACGGGAGCCCAGCAGGTTCAGGTTGGGACCGTGGAGAACCAGGATCCGCATGGGGTCCCCTCGGGGGCCGATCCGGACGGGAACGGGGGCCGGCTACAGGAGGGCCTGGAGCGCCGGAGCCTCCTCCCGAACGGCACGGCGGCCGGCGGCGGCGTTGCCCGTCGCGCGGGTGAGAACGGCCAGGGTACAGTCCGCCCCCAACGGGACGAAGTGGACGTTCCGACGGGCAGCCAGGAGGCCGAGGTGCGTCCAGGCCCCGAGGTGAAGCCCCTGGGCCAGGGCTCCCGCCTCCCGGAGGAGGGGCACGCACTCCGCGCCGATGGCCTCGAGGCCGAGCTCCTCGCCCCAGGCCAGGGCTTCCACCGGAAGGCCGTCCGCGTCCATCACGAGCAGACCCTCACCGGCTCGGATCTGCCGGAGCAGCGCCTCGAGCTTGTCGCGGAGGCTCACGTCCCGCCTCCGGGGGCCGACCCCTTGCGGCGGCGAGCCGCCTCGCGCCACCGCTCGAGGAGCGCGATTCCACTCCCCCTCACAGGGCCGGCCGCCTCGGCCCCCGCCGGAACCGGAGCGCCCGCCTGGACGTGATCCAGCTTTTCCCGGAGTTCGAGCCGGCCGGGCTCCTGGCGGAGGAGCTCCTGGTAGATCTCTGCCGCCCGCTCTGCGAAGCCCTGTTGCGCGTAGAGGTCTGCCAGCGTCTCGGTGGCAACCCCCACGGCTTCGGAAGAAGCCCCCGGCTCCGGGGGCGCCTCCAGGCCCTCCCCGGACAGACCGCCGGCGTCCGGCGGTCCGGCAGCGGCGCTGGCGGCCGCCGGCTCTCCGGGTCCCTTGCGCAATGCGCCCTCGGGGGTCTCCCGCGCGGAGGCCGGTGGCGCCGCCAGCCGCTGCAGGGCCTCCCGGGCCTCCCGGTCCTGCGGGCTCAGCCCGAGCGCCGTCTCGTAGCGCCCCCGGGCCTCGTCCCGTCTTCCCTGTGCCGCGGCAAGATCCCCGAGCAGGCGGTGGGCAACGGTATTCCCGGGGCTCAGCTCCAGAACGATCGCCAGCTCCTTCTCCGCCTCCCGCAGCTGGCCCTTCTCGCTGAGGGCGCGGCCGAGGACCATCCGGGCGCTGGCATACGTGGGATGGTCTCGAAGACCGGCACGACAGGTCCGGATGGCCTCGTCGAGCCGGCCGGCCTTGCGATAGGCATCCGCGAGCTGGGCGAAGATGCGGGAGCGCGGCTCGCTCGCCAACCGGGCCTCGTACTTGGCGATCTCGGCCGCCAGTTCGCGCGGGTCGGGCATACCGCTCACCCCGCGGGAGGACTGAGAATGCTGGCGAGGGACTCCCGGAGGGCCTCCTGGTCAAAAACTCGCGTCACTCTACCAGAGCCGATGTCCTTTGTCAAGACGAAATAGTTCATGTCATTCTTTATCTTTTTATCGTATTGCATTGATTCTTCAACCTGTTTCAGCCGAAGCTCAGCACGCGTCGGGAGACCGATGCGCGCGAGGAGTCTGGCGAGGCGTTCTGGGAGCTCGGGCGCGCACAGACCAAGCCGCACCGAGAGAGTTGCGGCCACCAGCATCCCGAGCGCCACCGCCTCGCCGTGCAGGTACCGGCCGTATCCGGTCGCGGCCTCGACGGCGTGGCCCACCGTGTGCCCGAAGTTCAGGACGGCCCGGGGCCCCATCTCCCGCTCATCCGCCTCGACCACGCGGGCCTTGATCCGGCAGGAGGCGGCGACCGCCTCAGCCAGAGCGTGCTCGTCGCCGGCGAGGAGGGCTTCCACCCGCTCCTCGAGCCACGCGAAGAGCGCACCGTCGGCGATGACCCCGTACTTGACCACCTCGGCCAGCCCGGCCCGCAGCTCCCGGAGGGGAAGGCTCTGCAGGGCCGCCACGTCAGCCACGACCAGCCGGGGCTGGTGGAACGCCCCGACGAGGTTCTTGCCGCGGGGTAGGTTGACGCCCACCTTCCCGCCGATGCTGCTGTCCACCTGCGCGAGGAGCGTGGTCGGCACCTGGACATGGGCGATGCCGCGCAGGAAGGTCGCTGCGGCGAAGCCCGCCAGGTCCCCGATCACGCCGCCCCCCAGGGCGAGGATGACGCCGTGGCGGTCGAGCCCGGCGTCCAGCAGGGCCTCGTAGAGGTGCGCGGCCTCCCCCAGGCTCTTCGAGGCCTCTCCCGCCGGCATCGTGATCAGGGCCGGGACCAGGCCGACCTTTCGGAGACTCTCCTCGGCGCGCGCCGCGTACAGTGGCCCGACGGTCTCGTCCGTCACGATGGCAACGCGCCCGCTGACTCCCAGGGCCCGGACGTGCTCCCCGGTTTCACCCAGAAGGCCGGTCCCGATCAGGATGTCGTAGGCGCGATCGCCCAGGGCGACACGGACCGTCTGCCGCGGGGGACGTTCCCGGGGCGTGAGCAGCCGCCCGAGGAGCGCCGCGACCTCCGCGGGCGTTCGGTCGGTGGTGTCGAGCAAAAACTCCGCCTCCCCGTACGCGGGCAACCGGGCCCGCTGGAGCGCGCGCAGACGTCCGAGGGGCTCCGGCCCGTGGAGCAGGGGCCGGTCCGCCGTCGGGCCGATGCGGGCGAGGAGCGTCTCGGGGTCCGCCAGGAGACAGATCACGGTGCCGGCCGCCGTTAGGAGCGCCCGGTTCTCCGGGTCCATGACGGCCCCGCCCCCCGTCGCGATGACCCCGCGGG
>JACPAU010000110.1 GCA_016180705.1 Candidatus Methylomirabilota bacterium | reverse complement strand
GGCCCGCGACCGCGGTGAACGCGGCCACGAGGCCTATGCCCTCCGCCTCCTCGGTGAGATCGCCGCTCATTCCGATCCCCCCGACGCCGAGAGGGCCGAAGATCATTACCAGCAGTCCCTCGCTCTGGCCGAGGAGCTCGGGATGCGCCCGCTGGTGGCCCACTGCCACCTCGGCCTTGGCGCGCTCTATCCCAAGGTGGCACGCCTGGAGCAGGCCCGCGCTGAGCTGTCGAGCGCGGTCGAGCTGTTCCGCTCCATGGAGATGACCTTATGGTTGAGCCAGGCGGAAGCCGCGCTAGCGAAGGTGGAATGATTCACCTTTGCTGAGGCCATGGCAGGTCATCCGCGAACCCCGAATCTGCTCGATCACCGCCTGATGATGTTGGGGCCGCCGTGGAGGGTCTGAACAGCCACTTCCTCTTGGAATTCCGGAACGCCCCCTGGAGGGTTCAGGAGCGCCCGTGCCGGGAGGCGAGCCGACGCGCGGGGCCCCCCTTGCCTGCAGGCCTGGAGTTCTGGCATAATCCGGCCATGCTGAGCGCCTTTGTTGCTACCCAGTTTAGCCCGGCCTATGTCAAACTCGGCGTCGCGGAACTGGAGCGCCGGGCCGAGGCCGCCCTGGCCGGCCTCGCCTCCTGCCGGGTCTGTCCGCGCGACTGTGAGGTCAACCGCCTGGCCGACGAGACTGCCATCTGCAAGATCGGCCGCTACGCCAAGGTAGGCTCGGCCTTCCCCCACTTCGGCGAGGAGGACTGTCTCCGGGGCTGGAAGGGCTCCGGGACGATTTTCTTCTCCCTGTGCAACCTCCGCTGCGTCTTCTGCCAGAACTTCGACATCAGCCAGGCCGGGGGGGGGAGCACCGTCACCCCGGATCGCCTGGCCGCCCTGATGCTTTCCCTGCAGGACAAAGGCTGCCACAACGTCAACTTCGTGACGCCGGAGCACGTCGTTCCCCAGATCCTGGAGGCCCTGCCCCACGCCGTGCGGGGCGGCCTCCGCCTCCCCCTCGTGTACAACACGAGCGCCTACGATTCCCTGGAGAGTCTGCGCCACCTCGACGGCATCGTGGACATCTACATGCCCGACTTCAAGGTCTGGGACCGCCAAGTGGCCAAGCGGTACCTGAAGGCGCCCGACTACCCGGAGGCAGCGCGCGCGGCCGTCAAGGAGATGCACCGGCAGGTCGGCCCTCTCAGCCTTGACGAGCGCGGGCTCGCCCGCCGTGGCCTCCTCGTCCGCCACCTGGTGATGCCCGGCGGCCTGGGCGGGACCCGGGAGGTCATGCGGTTTTTGGCCCAGGAGGTCTCGCCCGACACCTACGTGAACATCATGAGCCAGTACTACCCGGCCGGCCTGGTGAACGAGGACCGCTACCCCGAGATCAACCGGCACGTCACGGCGGAGGAGATGGCGGAGGCCCGGCGGACCGCCGAAGAGGAGGGCCTCCACCGCTTCGATGAGCGCCGCAAAAGCGCCCTCCGCTGGCTCAACTGATCGTCCCCCGGCGATCGGACGGCCTTCCCCCCCGACCTCCCGCGCGCTATCATCCCCCCAGACGCCGCTCCCGCCCCGGCGAGCCCCTGCGTTGAGCGGTACCCCCTCGGAGGCAATCCCGTGGCTGCGTCCGCCGCCCCGATGAAAGGGAGGATCGTCTCCTTCGTGGTGGCCGAGACGCGCGAGAGCCTCGAGACCCCCGCCGCGGCCGGCGCCCGGGGCCTCCGCAGCGCCCCAAACTACCCCGGCGTCCTCCCCGCCGTAGCCGTCCTCGCCACCCACCGGGAGATGCTGGATGGCCGCCCGGTGGAGCTCTTGGTGAAGGCCGTCCCGCCCCGCACCGTCATCGCCGAGGCAACCGCCGAGGTCGAGGACATCTTCCACGAGAGCGCCCTGGACCAGAAGGGCGCCCTCCTGGCCGCCGCCCGCCGGGTCCTGGCCGCGTACCCGTGCCGCGCCGACTTCGACGAGGAGTACACGGTCTATTGCGTGGCTGGATACAGCGGGGACGCGGACGCCTTCTTGGGCCTGCACGGGGAGGCGGTGGCCGGGTTCCTCAAGAACGAGAAGATGCCGCTCGACGGGGGGACTGTGGAGGCCACCCTGAAGAGCAGCATCAAGTACGCCCGGCACGACCTGGCTGTCGTGGACTGGGACGGCGCCTTCCTCTTCGACCCCTACGGGGACTTCGAGAGCACCATCGAACTCTTCGAGATCGCGAACCTCCAGCTCCTCCGCTGCCGGATCCTGGACTCGGCGCTCGATGGGCGGCTGGAGCGGGTGGCCGGGCCGTTAGGGGCGCCCGGGCGGCTCATCCTCTTCCGTGCCCGGGAGGTGCGGAGCCTTCTCCGGGAGATCATGCGCCTCCGCTCCCAGTCCATCCTGGAGTTCCAGGCGATCGAGAAGAACATCAAGCTCATTGGCGACTGGTACTCGGCGGACCTCTACGACCTCATCGTCACCAAGTTCCACCTGCGGACCTGGCAGCGGAACATCAAGGAGAAGCTGGACGCGCTGGAGGACATCTACACCATGACGTCGGAGAACTTCACCCTCTCCTTCTCCTCCACCGTGGACCTGGTCCAGGCCGCCGGCTGGTTCCTCCTGCTGCTGGGCTACTTCGCCCTCTTCTTCCTCGAGCTCTCCCGGTGACCGTCCTCCCTTCCACAACCCCCACCATCGGCCAGACGCCCCTCGTGGCTCTGGACCGGCTCGCGCGCGGGCTTCCGGGGCGCGTCCTCGCGAAACTGGAGACCGCCAACCCCGGCGGGAGCGTGAAGGACCGGATCGCCCTCGCCATCATCGAGGCCGCCGAACGGGATGGCCGCCTGAAGCCGGGCGGGACCGTCGTGGAACTGACCTCCGGAAACACCGGCATCGGGCTCGCCATCGTCTGCGCCGTGAAGGGCTACCGGATGATCGCCGTCATATCGGAGGGCAACACGGTGGAGCGGCGGCGGATGCTCCGGGCCGTCGGGGCCGAGGTGGTCCTGGTCCCCCAGGCCGGGCGGCCCCGGCCGGGTCAGGTCTCGGGGGCGGACCTCCGGAAGGTGGAGGAGAAGACCCGGGAACTGGTCGAGCGATTGAAGGCGTTCCGGCCCGACCAGTTCCTGAACCCGGACAACGTGGCCGCCCACGAGCAGGGGACCGGGCGGGAGATCTGGGAGCAGACCGGCGGACGGGTGAACGCCTTCTGCGCGCTGGTCGGGACCGGGGGGACGTTCGTGGGCGTGGCCCGGGCCCTGAAGGCCCGCAATCCGGCCGTCCGCTGCTATGCAGTCGAGCCGGCCGGCGCCCCCGTCCTGGCCGGGAGGCGGGTCAAAAACCCCCGCCACAAGCTCCAGGGGGGCGGTTACGCCTTCGTCCCGCCCCTCTGGGACCCGGCCTGCTGCGACGGCTGCCTCACGGCCACGGATGCCGAGGCGATCCGGGTCGCCCGGCGCCTCGGGCGGGAAGAGGGGATCTGCGCCGGCTTCTCCTCCGGCGCCAACGTCGCCGCGGCACTCCGGCTAGCCCGGCGGGCCGCGCCGGGCGAGACCGTCGTCACGATCATCGCCGACACGGGTCTCCGGTACCTCAGCACCGACCTGTACCCCTCGTAGGCCGCCCGCCCGCGGGCGGAGCCCGGCGAGCAGGGCCACCCCGCGTCCCGCGAGCCCCTCCGGGAACAGGAAGACCACCCCGATGAGGGCGAGACCCATCACCAGGCTCCGGTACTCCCCCCAGCGCAGCGCCACGTCCTCCAGTCCCACATAAGCGAAGGCACCGAGGACCGGTCCCGCGAACAGCCGGGTCCCGCCGAGCACCGTGGCGAGGACCAGCTGCGCCGAGAAGAGCCAGTCCAGTTGCTCGGGCGTGACTTGCCGGCTCAGTTGCCCGTGAAGCCCCCCCGCCAGCCCCGTAAAGAGCCCCGAGAGGACGAACGCGTACCACCGGTACCGCCGGACGGGGATGCCAATGCAGGCGGCGCGCGTCTCGTTCTCGCGGATCGCCCGCAGCGCCTGGCCGAAGGGAGAGCGGCCGATCCGCCACAGGGCGACGGCTGAGCCCAGGAACGCAAGAATGACGACCCAGGAGAAGGCCTGGATGAAGGAGTCGGGGGCGAACGCGCGGCCGAGGATCGCGAAGCGGGGGATGTAGAGTCCGCCGCCTCCAGGGGGAAGAGCCCTTTCCCGACGCCGCCGAAGGGCCGGAAGGCCATGCCCCCGATGAAGAGGGCGTGGACGACCTGGGCGAGGGCGAGCGTCAGGATCGTGAAGTGGATCCGCGTCGCGCGGACGCACAGGAACCCGACGCCCGCGGCCAGGACGAGCGAGGCGAACAGTCCGCTCAGGAGGTACAGCTCCAGCGACTCGAGCGGCGTGAAGGCGTAGAGGAACCCGCCCGCGTAGGCGCCGACCCCAAAGTAAGCCGCGTGCCCCAGCGACAGGAGCCCGGTCGTGCCGAAGAGGAGATTCAGGCCCAGGCAGGCGATGGAGAGGACGAGCGCGTAACTGAGGGTGAGGAGGGCATAGGGGGACAGGAGGAACGGCAGCAGCAGGAGCCCCACCCCCCCGGCTGCCGCGAGGGCGAGCCACCGGGCCGACCGGCGCCCCGCGGTCACCGCGCCTTCAGGCGGCGGGCTAACGCCTCGTGCTCCTCCCGGATGCCGGCGGGGAGCCGGTCCCCGAACTTCGCGAAGAACTCGGCCTGGTTGCGGACGTTCGCCCGCCAGGCCTCCCGGTCCACCCGGAGCAGTTCCGTCAGGGCCCCCTCACTGACGTCCAGGCCGCGCCCGTCCAGGGCCGACCGGGTGGGGAGATAGCCGATCGGCGTCTCCTCGGCCTTCCCGCCCCCCCGGCACCGCTCGACGATCCACTTCAGGACCCGGAGATTCTCGCCGAATCCGGGCCAGAGAAACCGCCCGCCCTCGTCCCGCCGGAACCAGTTCACCCGGAAGACCTGGGGGGGGTGCGCCAGCCGCTTCTCCATCGCGAGCCAGTGCCCCCAGTAGTCGGCTATGTTGTAGCCGCAGAACGGGAGCATGGCCATGGGGTCCCGGCGGACGACGCCGACGGCGCCGGTGGTGGCGGCGGTCGTTTCCGAGGCGAGGGTCGCCCCCAGGAAGGTGCCGTGCTGCCAGGTGGACGCCTGGAAGACGAGAGGGATGAGGGTTCGGCGCCGGGCGCCGAAGAGGATGGCGCTGATCGGGACCCCCTTCGGGTTCTCCCATTCGGGGGAGATGGAGGGGCACCCGCTGGCCGGCGCGGTGAACCGGCTGTTCGGGTGCGCGGCCGGCTCGCTCTTCGCCGGCGTCCAGGGTCGCCCGCGCCAGTCCAGCGCCTGCTTCGGCGCCGGATCGTCGTGCCCCTCCCACCAGACGGTCCCGTCGGGCCGCAGGGCCACGTTCGTGTAGATGGTATCCCGCCGGATGGTCGCCATGGCGTTCGCGTTCGTCTTTGCGCTCGTCCCCGGGGCGACGCCGAAGAAGCCCGCCTCGGGGTTGACCGCCCAGAGGCGGCCGTCCGGCCCGACGCGCAGCCACGCGATGTCGTCCCCTAGGGTGTGGACCCGCCAGCCCTTCAGGGCGGGGGGAGGGACCAGCATGGCCAGGTTGGTCTTGCCGCAGGCGCTCGGGAACGCCCCGCCGAGGTAGGTGACCTCGCCGTCCGGGCTCTCGACCCCGACGATCAGCATGTGCTCGGCGAGCCAGCCCTCCAGCCGGCCCATCTGGCTGGCGATCCGCAGCGCCATGCACTTCTTGGAGAGCAAGGCGTTGCCTCCGTAGCCCGACCCCACGCTCCAGATCGTGTTGTCCTCGGGGAAATGGCAGATGAAGCGCCGCTCCACGTTCAGGTCCGCCGTGGAGTGCAGGCCGCGGGTAAAGGTTGCCGACCCGCCGAGCTGCTCGAGGGCGATCTTCCCCATGCGGGTCATGATGCCCATGTTCAGGACCACGTACAGGCTGTCCGTGACCTGGATGCCGACCTTGCCGAAGGGGGAGCCGGGCGGGCCCAGGAGGAACGGGATGACGTACATCGTCCGCCCGGCCATGGAGCCCGCCAGGATCTTCGAGAGGCGCTCATAGGCCTTCGCCGGGGACATCCAGTTGTTCGTGGGGCCGGCGTCGGCCTCCTCCCGGGAGCAGATGAAGGTCAGATGCTCGGTGCGGGCGACGTCGGTGGGATCGCTCCGGTGCAGG